>JAHXHI010000340.1 GCA_025656775.1 gamma proteobacterium symbiont of Bathyaustriella thionipta | reverse complement strand
TAAGTTCAAGTCTTGCATTGGAATTGTTATTTGATAAAAAGTTACCTGATTTTATCTGAGATTAAAAATCATGCTGAATAGTTACAAATTATTATACATAAAGCTATCATTAATATCTGGCATTTCATGTCGGCGTAGTGATACTTCATTTTTTTACGGTGCACAAGTAAGACAACACAATTAAGAAACTTATCCCTATTTCTAGGATGACTTGATATGTCACTGACAGTAATTTTACCTTTTTTCAAAAAGCACATGACTGCTGGTGTTTGTTTCTCAGAAATTTGAATCATCCAGGTTGTCGCAGTATTCTCAATAAAGCTACTGATACGACTGATTAATATATTAGCCCATTCATCTTTCTGTCGCCTGGCCAATGATAAAAAAGTTGAAAGTAAGGGTGTTTTAATAATCGACAGAATTTCACCCGCAACAATGCTCGCTGGCTGCATAATAAAGTCCAGCTCTGCCTTTTCAAAAACTTTTTCATTTCGACTAAAATTTTGTCTCGCAATTGAGAATAGCTTAGGCGTTTTAGTTGAATCTATTTCATTAAGATTTTTATCATCCTGGTGTTTGCTTTTTTTTAAATAAAATTTATCATAATACTCTTTATCTCGTTTTTTTCCTCTATAATATCGTTTGATTTCATCTTGAGCACTTAATACAATTGATAAATTATTTGCGTCATTATTTGTGCCCGCAACAATAGCCACGGCTTCAGTAATTTTAGCCTCCCTCAAAGTAACCGCTTCTGTACCTCGACCAGCAATCGTACCCTCGGGAGAACGGGTAGCATCAGGCTCTGCTTCAATAATAACCGTTTTAATTCCAACATAATTTAAGTGTCTTGATATTGCTTTACCAAACCGGCCATAACCACAGATAACCCAGGTACCTCTAGGTGGATTAATGGGTTCTTTTCTGACCTTATGATAAGGATTTGTCAACCATTCATAGACAAGATAAGCACTTGGAGAGCGAACAGATAAAGCAAGTCTTCTGGCATAAATATCAAAGGGATTAATAATATGAGATGTTCCAAAAGAAGCCATATTAGCCTCTACTTCCACACTTTCGGCACGACATACAACCATAAGGTTATCTTCTAACATGCGCTCTTTGTCAAGTAAGCGTGCCGTAATTGCAATTTTAAGATTGACTTCGTCTTTATCGGTTAATGCAATAACACCTTTACAAAAATCATGGGTTAAACCTGCCGTTTCTAATACTTCCGGAAAAGATGCATTTGCTGCTAAAGCAGGAATATCGATATCCGGCTCATCAATTTGCAGGTTATCGATACGTTCCGGATCAATATCAACTACCACTGACAAAATATTATTTGCAGATAATTCATGAGCTAATAATTTACCGGTATCACCATAGCCGCAAATTAAATAAAATGGTTCTCTGATAAGCCTCACTTTTTTACGAAAATCATTTTCTTTTAATATTTTTTTAAAGGCAGGATTTTGCAGTGTACTTAATATTGAACCAATACTGTATAACCAGATAGTAACAGTGGCATAAATACCAAAAACTGTCCACATTCTCTGCCCATTAGTAAATTCATAAGGTATCTCACCAAAACCAATCGTAGATCCCATAAAACTGACAAAATAAAAGGCATGGAAAAAACTCATATGCCAGACATTTCCCTGATCATCACGACCAGGTATCAGTACAAATCCCAAAATAACAACAGCATAGCTGATGATCAGCAATATAATCGGCAGACGCATCCGCTTGAGCAGTATAAAAATAAGACTATTCATTACATCATGATACTTTCTTGTTTTCAGGTTTTGTTATTAACGTCGAACAACGACTGTTTCAATCACCAGTAATACGACAGAGGTTAAGTTAGCAATCAATGCACCACCAGAAACAGAAACTATGGTTGCCATAATATCAGGTGTTACTCCGGAAGAGGCAACATGTTCTGCAATACCCCAGATAATTGCTGCCACAAGTAGATGAATATCTGCGACCAGACTGGTTGCCAATAATACCGCACCAATATGAGAACGATCACCCAATTTTATTATTGTTGCAATTAAACTAATAACAATAGCTGCAAATAATTCAAATACATGGTGATGTGAAGGATTATCGATATCCCCAATAAAAAAGCCGAAATTAATAGTCAAAGCAAAGACAACAAAAAAAGCAAAAGAGACCTTCTCAAAGTTCATGCGATTTATTCCAAAAATTAATTATTCAAACTATAGCAAACATTAGCAGATTTCGCTCATGTTAAGACAGGTTCATAGTCAAGCACTACTCTCGCACATCCATGTCTAAGCGCGCCTGCTTTTGATGTACTGAGCAGTATATGACTTTCTATGGTCAAAAAAAAAGCGATGTTTTACATCGCTTTTTTCCTCATTACTCGTCACTTAATTTGCCACTTGTTCAGCTACTTGAGTTGCTTCTTTTTTTTGCTTTTCTTTTTCCATAGCGATACGTTCGGCTTCTTTTCGACCTAATGGATCAGCAAAGTTATCATTGAGTGCTTTAACAAAGTTATCAGCCTCATTACGAACACGCTCGACTGCTTTATGCCCCCTTCGCCCCCAACCAGCAGGTTTAATGGCAAAAACACTGCGTAAAGGATGAGTATTTTTTAAAAAAGCGGCTGCAATATTACCGGGTCCATTTTCTTTTGGTAATTTTTTTTCAACCCTTTTTGCAATAAATCGACGCACCCAGAAATGAATACCACCAAAAACACCAATAAAGATACCTGCCACTACACCTTGCACGACTGTATTGCTTTTAAAAGCTTCTAACCATGGCGGTTGAAAAGACCAATCAACCCAATAACCCGCATAGATTGAAATGCCCACCAGTAATAAAATGAGTAACCCATAAAGTATGCCATCAGTGATTAACACTGAACGATACCAGGAATCCATAGCATCCTTAATTTTTGGGACTGCTACCTGCTCTATCTGATTTGCAGTATTTTCTAAAGCACCGATTATGCGATAAACCCGTTCAACACTGACTTCCTGCATACGATGTTCAATTTCACCCATGTCAATATCAAGTTTGTCTTTATAGCGCTGGCGTAGATGTTCATCCTCAATTTTAGGTGATACTTTTTCATTATAAACACAGTAAAAACGCCCCGTTGAAAGCCCTGTTTGTACAACAGCACGCTGCCATGCAGCAACAACTTGTTCAGCATTATCTTCTTTGGCAGTAGAATCCATCTGGTTCAAAATAAATAAAAACTTACCGGCATCATTACGTCGAATTGTACCTTCAACAAGATGCTGCAGAGTATCTTTCATAGCACCCGGTTCCGGGTGTCTGGCATCAAAAAAGACCAGAACCAAATCAGCTAAATCAATAATATGATCAGTAATTCTAAGAGTTGAGTTACGTTGCTCATCCGCATCAAACCCTGGTGAATCAATTAGAATCTTGCCTTTTAGCGCATCACTTTTACATGTTTTAAGTTGTAAATAAGTATCGATTCGACTACCTTCCCCGGCTGATACTTTTTCAATTTCTTCACTAATCTGATAAAAAGGTAAACGAGGATCGGCATCAAGGGCCAGTCCGGGTAAAACTCTGACTTTTTCTTCCTGACTATAACAAACCACCGTAAATTTATCATCAACAGCCTGGTTACCCGTTAATTGTAAGTCGACATCAAGATAGCTATTAATAAATGAGGATTTTCCTGCAGAAAAGGTACCCAGAACAGAAATGAGCGGCCACCATGAAATGGTCGTAGCAAATGATTGCTCAGGGCTTAACAAACCAAGGCGATAAGCCACTCGGTCCAGCTCTTTAAAAGAATCAACAGCATCAATTAAGATTGGGTTTTCTGACGCAAGATTATCTTGTAGACTTTGTAGACGTGATTTAAGTAATGTACTTGGACCTGCAAAAAACATTGGTATTCCATCTCCTGAGCGAATAAGGGAAAAGACATTAGATTAATGATTTTAATGACTTCTCAGCAAATACACAACTATCAAGTTCCTAATATAGTCATTTAAAAATTGAGCATAGTTTATTTTATTCGTAACAGGGAGAGTTTCATTACCTTTCTCTACCTTAATCCTATGTCAGGTAGAGTCGTTGTTGTTTATTATTCTATGTTAATTAGACTGAACGTGCTTTAATATTAACGAACGGGAGGCTGAAAAGGTAATGGTCCAGGTGAAGAGCCTCTTTTATTTCCCCATGGCATCATACTATCAAAAGCACTCTCTGCAGGGTTAGAGAAAGTTTTGTTTATGTGCCACATATCACGCTGCATGGCCACAAGTCCGACACTCATTGTCTGAATATTACTGCTGATTCCGTCAATACGATCACTCACATTTTGTGCAGTGTGTGTCATTGTCGTTGTATTGACAGACATCTCAGGCATTGTTTTAGCCACAGTTTCAGCAATTAATGTTGTGCTGCGCTGCATTTGTGTCATGTTGTTAGAAATTATTTCCATATTTGTATTAACAGATAATGACATTTGATTAACTGAGCGAGTCATTTGCCTGACATCGTTAGACAATGAATGAACATCGTGCGTGAGGTTAAAAATTAAATAATAACCATAAGCAGCTAACACAATAAAAGCAAACAGTGCTGTATAAACAATTAATTGTAATCGTTGACCTTTTACATCAGCGCCTTTTTTACGCTCGCTAAGCGTATCAGAATCAAAACCAGTTGCATCAGCTTCTGCTGTTAGTTTATGGTATAACCTTTTAATAGGCATTTCTTATATCTCCTAAGCATTAACCACCCCTAAGTAATTAGTATATATGCTCTAAATCACCCTGGATAACTTTCTATTTGGCAGGTTACTTGTTTTTTTACTCTACCGGATACTCATATTGTAAAATAAAGTTTCTCTAAGAGGTAGTTATATTTTAAGTTTATTAGAATTTTCTAATAAACTTAAAATATTATTTAAAAATCTACCTGGATTCAGCAATCTGACAAATTTATAATTCTTGTTGTTTTTGTAATTCCTTTTGCTTTTTATTAATGAGCCGTCTCTGTTTATTGGCTGTTTTTTTATCAATTTTGTCTGTGATATTAACAATATTCCACGCTTCATCAAAACGATTATGATTCACAAGACGTCTTACAAATTGAGTATTTGTTACCATATAATCCGGTATTTTATTTTGTGTCTTATAAACATTGGCTAATTCACCCACAACATCAGGAAGTTCTGGCAGCTGTTTTATTAATTCCAGGTATTTTTTTTCTGCTGATTTTAAATCATGTGAATCAAATGCTTGTCGGGCCTCATTAAGTAACTGTTTCTGTTCAGATGTGTGAATTAATGGTTTAACTGGTTTAATATCTGTATTTATCCGGTTTTTTTTCTGTTTTTTTCTTTGAAGTTAAAGGGATTAATAAAACCATTTGGTCCTGCAACTGCTTTTGTCTGTCACGAATCTGTTGCTGCAGCGCTTTGTCTTGAACATTGACACTTTCGTTCTGAACAGCTAAAGGATTAATTGCTTGTTTATCAGCGACTTTACCCTTTACTATTGTTTCAGAAGAAGTTTCAGCTTGTACATCAGAAACGGTATATTCAGTCTTACTTTGTGTATGAGCTACAGACTCTTTTACATCACTATCAGCGATATTTTCACTTTGAATGATGTTTTCTTCAACAATCGGTGCGGATAATTCATCCTTAATATCAACGCGAGTATTTTTTTCAACGGGTTTTATGCTATCTTCAGTCGGGTATACCACAATGCTTTCAGACTCATGTTGAAAAGTCTTTGCAGCCTGCTCCATAGACTCTTGTTCTTCAAATGATAATTTTTTCTTATATTCCTTCATTCTCTTAGAAAAATCATTTGAGGAATATGAACTTGTTAAAATTTGAGGTTCTGAATACTTTTCTGCGCCCCCCTTTTCTTCGACAACATCGCGATTATCACTCTCTGGTTTAACACGATTATCATCACTGCCTTTATTCTCAAGTGTTTGTTCAGGTGATTCAACTAATGGCTTTATCGTTGCTTCAACAGCTTTATCCGACATAAAGCCATATTGACTCCAGTAAACATACAAAATCACTGATATTATAACAATAATGGTTAAGTGACTAAGTATCCAGCGTAAAAATTTCATTTCTGGGCCTACTGATGCTGACACAAGCTATCCTTCTTATTTGTCTGGATACACAATACTGGCGAATTTGTTCACTTCTGCCGCCGCTTTTCCCTTTGGTTCAAGTTCAAAAACAGCCAGACCTTCACTAAACGAACGACGATAAGTGGTTCTCTGATATAAACGAGTGTCTATAAAGTCAATATGGGGCAGCATTTTTAACGCATCTTCAGCTTCTCCCGTTTCCCGAACACCTTTATGTGTATCTGCCCGATTAACAAAACCTAACATTTGTGGCATATTTTTTTTGCCGCGTATATCAAGAACCATTTTTATAAAACGTTGAGTTGACCAGATATCAGCCTGACTCGGTGGTACAGGCACAATAATTCTATCAGTTAGAGCAATAGCCTTCTTCATTGACTTAGTATCAGCAGTACCAATATCGATGAGTATTTCTTCTTTATTTGAGTTTTCTAATTCATCAAGTGAATTACTAATTAAAATCAGTGGTTCATACTCATCCTCTTCACGAATATCACCGACATCACTGAGTGTTGCCTGAGGATCCAGATCAAAAAGCTCGACCTCATGATCATTTAACGCCAGCCATATGGCCAGATTAAAAGTCACTGTACTTTTTCCAGTACCACCTTTGAGGTTCCCTACCACTGTGATCATATAAAATTCCTATACAGAGAAAAAACTCAACTCCCGCTCATTACAAATCAGGAGTTAAGATTGATAGAACAATTAATATTTATTTTGCTGCAGGTGCTGCCGGTGCAACCGGAGGACGACCATAGGGACCGTATCCATAAGGCGCATAACCACTATTATTCATATAACGTTGATCACCATAACCTTGAAACTGGTTATCCCAATTATTATAGCTATTGCCGTATCCACGACCAGAAGCAGAACCACTGGTATTACCCCGACCACGTCCTCTAGCCCTGGATTTTATTGTGATTTCAAGATCACCATCCATATCAGCATCGCCAGAACCGTCTCCCCAACCATTACCATAGCCGCTTCCATAAGCATTATTGTTCCAGTTATTATTACCATAACCATTCCAATTTGTATTACTATTTCCATCATCCCAAAAGGCACTGGCTTGCATCGGTATAATGACTGCACCTGCAACAATTGCTGCAGCTAACGCTTTTGATACATACTTCATAATACGCTCCACTTTGATAGTTTATCTTGTCCCTTATGTTATGCTGACAAACGAAATTGGGACATTATTCATTTGTCTAAGGTGTCAATTCCAGGAGTTATAAACAGATGTTTAATCTTCGTCTAAACCACCTTTTAACTGTATTCCACGGCGACCTTTCTTCTTAACCGATTTCTTAACCGTTTTCTTCACAGTTGAGGTTTGTTTATCATCTGAAGATACCGTTTTTTTACTCGCTACCGACTTCTTCTGTACCGTTTTTTTCTTAACAACTGCTTTTTTCTTTACCGTTGTCTTTTCTTTTTTCTGTGTCGTTTCAACAGGTATAACCTTTGGCTCAGAGGCTTTAGCATCAGAAGTTTCAGTCTTTTCTGGACTTGATACAGCTGCTTCAGTAGCACTTTTAGCATCTTCTACCTTCGAGTCATTCTCAATCACCTTTTCTACCTCAGGTGCAGTTGTTACTTCAGACTCCTTTGGCTTAACAGCAGGTGTTGATGCTGGTTTACTTACCGCAGGTGTTGCCTTTTCAACTGAATCAGTTGACACCGCTTCAGGTTTTGGTTTTGGTTTTGGATCTGCTTTTGGCTTTGGGGCAACATCAGCTGTTTTATTGCGTTTAAATGCCAATGTATACAGTCCTTGAAGACTCCACCAGACAACCTGAACGACAGTCACAATCACTGTATAGGTGGTAAATAAAATTTTACCTATAGTACTACCATCAGAAGAATTATCTTTCTTTGATTTATCTTTTTCTTCGACACATGTTTGATAATCGGGATGATCCTCACTCATGACATCACAAAAAGAACTACGCACACTATAACAACCAAGAGGGATAACAATCAGCGTTAAAATAGTAGAGACAAATACACCAAACATAAGTGACACTGCCATACCCTGAAAAATAGGATCTAATAAAATTGCCGTAGAACCTACCACAAGGGCTAATGCCGTAATAACAATAGGTCTTGTTCGAGTAATACAGGCCATAATAATGGCTTCTTTAATTTCAACACCACGACTAATTTCCTGTCGAGAGTAATCGACTAACAGAATTGAGTTACGCACAATAATACCAGCCAGTGCAATAAAGCCAATCATTGAGGTCGCCGTGAACTCTGACCCCATAATGGCATGACCAGGAATAATTCCAATCAGTGTTAACGGGATGGGTGATATAATAACTGCAGGTAACCTAAAGTTACCAAACTCCCAGACCACCAGCATATAAATAAGGATAATTGCAACACCAAATGCCAGTCCCATATCACGGAAAGTTTCGTAGGTAACCGTCCATTCACCAGTCCATTCAAAACCAGAAAATTTATGCATATCAGCGGGTTCAGGAGGTCCCATCAAGGTACCTGACAGTTGTTCTTTACGTGGCCCGAAATTCTCTTCAAGAGCAAGCATATCCCCGATTTCAAAAATTCCATAAATAGGTGCTGCAAACTCACCAATGACCTCACCGGTCACATATTCAACAGACCTTAAATCCTTGTGATAGATAACCGCTTCTTTAGAGCCCTTAATAAAAGCCCCAAGTTCTGCCAGAGGCACACTACCACCCTGCATCGTAGGAACAGGCAGTTGACTCAAATTATTAAAGTTGGCACGAATATCAAGAGGCACTTGTAAAACAATCATGGTAGCTTCAAGTATTGAGCCATCTTTAATGTCACCTAGAACAAAGCCGCCCATGGCCATTTCCAATGACTTATTGATAGCATCGACACTCACCCCGGCACGAATGGCTTTTTCGCGATTGACCCTGAAATTCCATATTTCATAAGACTTCTGAATATAATTATCAACATCAGTAATAGTCTCTGCCTGTTTAAAGAGTTCCGTTAACTGCATAGCCACTGCATGCCGTTCATGAGCAGTTGGGCCATAGACTTCTGCAACCATTGTCTGCAATACAGGAGGACCTGGCGGCATTTCGACAATCTGAAATTTTGGCTTAGAGAGTTCAGTATAGATACCCGCTTTAATTTTTTTAGCGACCAATTCCGTTAACACTTCTCTCACTTCCAGCGCAATTTCATGACTGGTTCGATCACGTTCTTTCTTATGCAGTAATTGTACATTTAAATCAGCCTGCCAGGGCTGTTGGCGTAAATAATAATGACGCACAAGACCATTAAAATCAAAGGGTGATGCCGTACCAACATAAGATTGAATGGCTGTTACTTCAGATATTTTTCTCACTTCTTCAGCAAACTGACGAGTCAAATTAGCGGTTATTGGTAATGAAGTCCCCTCAGGAAAGTTAATAACAACATTAAAAACGGCCTTATTATCCAGCGGCATCATTTTTACTTTCACCGCTTTAAAATAGAACAAGCTGCAGCATATAAAGAAAACAATAAAGAGGGAGACAAGAAAAGTATTGCCTGCAAACTTACTATCAATAAGCGGATTTAGGATACCCCGATAAAAACCATCCAGTCGCTTGACTGTTTTATGCTCGGCCTCTTCCATTTTATGTAAAGAATCCATAGCCGGCTTAAAACGAATAGCCAGATAAGGTGTGAAGGCAAATGCAGCAAATAAGGAATACATCATAGCGACAGAGCCAAGAGCTGGAATCGGCTCCATATAGGGCCCCATCATACCACGCACCATCCCCATAGGTAATAAGGCGGCAATTACTGTAAAAGTCGCCAGAATTGTTGGGTTACCAACTTCCCTTACTGCATCGATTGAAGTACTGTCAGAAATTTCGCCGTCCATTGCCCAGCGACGATACATGTTTTCAACCACAACAATGGCATCATCCACTAAAATACCAATGGAGAAAATGAGTGCAAACAAACTCACCCTGTCAATGGTATAGCCCATAATTAGTGCAAAGAAAGTCGTCACAAGAATCACATTAGGAATGACAATAAAACAAACCAGTGCAGCACGCCAGTTCAAAAACCAGAAAATAAGAATCGACACCGCAACGGTCACCAGCACCAGTTTGAACATCAGTCCATTTACTTTATCCTGAGCAGATTTACCATAATTACGGGTTACACTGATTTCGACATTACTGGGAATCAGCCGTCCTTTCATTGAGTCAACACGACTTAGAACATCTTCAACTACGCTGACTCCATTGGTGCCGCTTTTTTTAGCGATGGCCAATGTCACTGCCGGCGTACCATTAGCCGCTTTATTTTCCGTTGAGGCCGGCCCGGTATAAAAATTTACAAACTTATGTGCTTCACCCGGTCCATGGATCACATCAGCAACATCTCGCACATAAACGGGGTTACCATCATGCATGGCCACAACCAGACGTTCGACATCTTCTGAATTTCGTAAGAAAGAGCCGGTATAAAGATTAAAGTTGTTGTCACCCGACTCAATTGACCCCACTGTTTTTTCACTATTGGCTGTCATAATAGTGCCGGCAATTTGTTTCAGGGTAATGCCGTAACCTGCCAGACGCTCTGGTTTAACTTCAATTCGTAATTGTTCCTGACGGCCGCTGATAACGAAACTCTGGCTGGTTTCAGGAATTTCTTTTAATTCCTGCATAACATCCAGTGCAATAAGTCTTAGAGCTGCATCGTCAAGGCTGTCAGACCATAAAGTCAAAGCCACCATCGGCACATCATCAACACCTTTAGGCTTAACAAGAGGTTGGGATACACCCGGTGGGATCATATCCATATTTGATTGTAATTTATCATACAATTTAACCAGTGAGGGTCCCATTTCCTCACCCACTTCAAATTGTACAGTCACCATTGCCTGATCTCGCTGAGAAGCGGAATAAACATGATCAACCCCGGGAATTTCACTCATTATCCTTTCCAGAGGATCAGCAACAAGAGATGCCACTTGTTCGGTTGAAGCACCAGGATAACTGACAAAGATATCCGCCATTGGTACTGATATTTGCGGATCTTCCTGCCTTGGAGTCATCATAAAACCTGCAAATCCAATAGCAAACGTAGCAATGATAAGTAACAGGGTTAATGGTGAGTGCATAAAGGTTTGAGTTAAATTGCCAGCCAACCCCAAACCATGTTTATTATTTGAATTATCCATAGGATTAATATTACTCGTACTTGTTTATTATTCTCTACTCAATTCATACTTATTGAGTACTTTTTTGCAGACTATTTAATAACTTAAAGTGGATTACTTTATCTCTGCACCAGGCTTCCAGTTTTGAGGAGGATTATCAACAATTCTATCACCAGGTTTCAGGCCGGATAGTACGGTATAGGATTTACCCCCATCCACTTTTTTACCCAGGCGAATAACATGCATTTCAGCGATATTCTGAGCATTCATAACCAGTACACTGGGTAAGCTGCCCATATGCTTAAGAATACTTGTTCTGGGAATAATAATGGAAGTACTGGGTTTGGAATTTTTAACAGGAATAGCCACTTCAGCGTACATACCAGGAACACCATGAGTACCAATTGGTAAATCAAACTTTACCGTCACTGTATGTTTGCTTTTATCAGCCAGAGGATAAATTTGCGCCACTTTAGCTGGAATCATCATGCCGCTCACATCCAGGTAGGCTCTGACTGTATCACCTACTTTCAAATAAGGGACCAATCTGACTGGCACTTCTGTACGAATTCGGATGTAATCAGTGTTGGCAAAAGAAAGCAAAGGCATTCCCGGCTGGACAGTATCCCCAACTTCGATAAACTTTTTAATAATCATACCTTTAAAAGGTGCAATTGAACGTGTATCTCTAAGCATTGCATCGATTTCATTAATCGCTTCACGCGCACTTCTGACACTGGATTGAGCCTGATTAACAGCAGAACCCTGATTATAAAGGTTGGCCTGACGTTGTACATCATCATCACCATACCCCATGGAATCGCTCATCTGTTTAGTGAACATTTGATCAAACATTCCAGGAAGCCCCATACCCGGCATTTGTGTGGCATTTTCTGTTTGCGGTGACCATAATTCTCGATTGTATTGAACCTGAGAGTTTTGCAGCCCAGCGACCGCCTGATCATATTGAGCCAATGCAGATTTACGTTTTGCTAACAAACTTTCATCACTGATTGTTAATAATAAAGCGCCTGCTTCAAAAGAGTCTCCCTCAGTACCTGCTAAAAACTCAATTCGTCCCGGCATTTGTGCTGATAAGGTCACTTCTTTGTATGGAATAACACTACCACCAAGATAAACTTGCTCTAGATCCTTATGTGCTCCTACTTCAATTATTTCGCTGGAAAAAACTTCCCCACCCAATAGCAATCCAATACTTAGAACAAAAGTGCAGCTTAAGCGCCTTAACATTATTTAATACCTTTCTAGTAGTAGTTTGTAATCGTTATTCATTTTCATGTTTTAAGCGCTAAGCCATAGGCATCACTTAAACATAAAACGAGTCTCATTTAATCTTGTATAAATTGTAAAAATAAAGATGTTAATTACTATAACAAATAGCAAAAAAGTTACCCCGGCTTTCTGTAGAAAATGGATAACCTTACTCGCAATACAATAAAGGATGATAACCCGTTAATTTAAGAACACTAAACTTATTATTTTTTTATCGTTATTACAAGACACTTCGTGTTATTTTTATCAATTAGGCTGATTTTGTATCTATAGGGTTTAATTATACCCTTTTTAGTGTTTAGAAAAGCCTTTTAAAAACTAAAGGCTAATAAAAGTCAGAAATATCAACGTCCCTGGATATTAACTATTAAGCTATATAATAATATACTAACTTTTGTAAGTATAAAAAAACCTACCTAAACTTTATTTTTTTAAATACTAAATAGTTTTATAATAAATATCTATAATGGTTTACCCTAAAAAAGCCATACATTCCCAAATATAAACAATCAATTTTTTTTAAACTGGATTTTATAATCAGTGAATGATACTTTTTATTATTATTCATTAAAAATGAGAATTATTTAATGCCCTGTATTATCATAAAAACAAATCAACCATTATCCAAAGATAAGCAAGTAAACTGCTGTCAGTCAATATCTTCAACAACAGCAGACATACTCGGCAAACCTGAAAGCTATGTAATGACCCTGCTTGAAGAACAAGTAAGCATGACGATGTCAGGAACAACAGAACCTGCCGCTTATATTGAATTAAAAAGTATTAATCTCCCTGAAGATGAAACCACTGAACTTTCCAGGCAATTATGCCTTCATATTAGTAAGCTGTTAGAAATA
This sequence comes from gamma proteobacterium symbiont of Bathyaustriella thionipta, assembly GCA_025656775.1. Lineage (GTDB taxonomy): Bacteria > Pseudomonadota > Gammaproteobacteria > GRL18 > GRL18 > GRL18. The sequence goes on along the minus strand of JAHXHI010000340.1, from coordinate 3,855 downwards.
CAACCCAAACGCATTTATATTGAATTTTCTAATGCTCAACGACATTTATGGGGTTGGGACAGTAGAACATTCTAGTAGAGTTCATTCGCTTAGGGTAAAATAGCTTTTCAACAACGATATATTAATTAACACCTCTTATTTGTAAAAGAAGACTATCAATGCGCACTTCACAGTACTTATTACCCACTCTTAAAGAATCACCTGCTGATGCTCAAATCATCAGCCATCAGCTTATGCTCCGTTCCGGCATGATCCGCAAACTGGCATCCGGGCTATACTCCTGGCTGCCCCTGGGCCTGAAAGTATTACGCAAAGCAGAAGCAATTGTGCGTGAAGAAATGAATAAAGCAGGCGGTCAGGAATTATTAATGCCAGCAGTTCAGCCTTCTGAATTATGGAAAGAAACCGGTCGCTGGCAGCAGTATGGTCCTGAGCTCTTACGTATTACCGATCGTCATAATCGTGAATTTTGTATTGGGCCGACTCATGAAGAAGTCATTACCGATCTGGTTCGTTATGAATTAAAAAGTTATAAGCAATTGCCTGCTATTTTTTATCAGGTGCAGACTAAATTCAGAGATGAAATTCGTCCCCGCTTCGGTATTATGCGTTCTCGTGAATTCATTATGAAAGATGCCTATTCCTTTCATGCATCTCAGGAATGTCTGCAAAAAACCTATGAAGTCATGTACAGCTGCTATTCACGAATTTTCGAGCGCATGGGACTGGAATTTCGTGCCGTTCAAGCTGATACCGGTTCGATTGGCGGCAATGCCTCTCATGAATTCCATGTCCTTGCTGACTCTGGTGAAGACGCCATTGCTTTTAGCAGCGAAAGTGATTATGCCGCCAACATTGAATTAGCCGAAGCAATCTGTACCAGCGAACGTGCAGCCGCCTCTCAGGAAAAAATACGGGTTGATACACCAAAGCAGTATAGTATTGAAGAAGTCAGTCATTTTTTAAAGGTAAAAACCTCACAAGTTATAAAAACCTTATTAGTTAAAGCCAGCGACGAAGCTGAAGCTGATGTTATTGCTCTGGTACTGAGAGGTGACAATGAACTCAATGAAATTAAGGCAGAAAAATTAAGTTCTGTGGCCGTACCACTGACCTTTGCCACTGATGAAGAAATTAATGCTGCAGCAGGTTGTGATGCGGGTTCCATTGGTCCGGTTGGCTTATCAATACCCCTGTTTATTGATCGCAGTGCCGCTGCTTGTAGTGATTTTGTTTGCGGTGCTAATATCAATGACCAGCATTATACCGGCGTCAATTGGGAAAGAGATCTGGCATTAGGCTCTGTAGTGGATATTCGCAATATTCAAGATGGCGATCCCAGCCCTGATGGTCATGGTATTATCAGCATAAAGCGAGGTATAGAAGTGGGTCATATTTTCCAGTTAGGACAGAAGTATTCACAAGCAATGGATGCCAGCGTTCTGGCCGAGAATGGCAAGGCAGAGATTATGACCATGGGTTGCTATGGAATCGGTGTTTCCCGTGTCGTCGCATCAGCCATTGAACAAAGTCATGATGATAACGGCATTATCTGGTCCAATGCACTCGCACCGTTCAAGGTGGGTATTGTACCTATGAATATGCATAAGAGTGAACGGGTAAGAGAAACTGCCGATAAACTGTATGCAGATTTAACAGCTGCAGGCATTGAGGTTCTCTTTGATGACAGAAAAGAGCGTCCTGGTGTCATGTTTGCCAATATGGAACTGATTGGTATTCCTTATCGTATTGTTATTGGTGAACGCAGTCTGGATAAGGGTATTTTTGAATTTAAAGGACGTACTGACAGTGAAGCAAGAGAAATCCCAGTTGAAGATATAATAGGCTATGTGCAGTCTCTCTAACAACAAACTGCTTTTCTCCCACCCAAATAGCCAAAGGCGCTACATCTTTGGCTGTTTCATACTCACTATTCTGCTATTATTGACGTCATCTCTAAAAGCTGCAGAGCCCTCCTGGGCTAATGGCACCTCCACACCTTATCGAACAAAAGTTGATGCAAAATTAAAAGATCTGCTGATTGCTGCCATCGAAGATACATCTGGGTTTACCGATCGCTTTGACGCCGAAGTCTGGTTACTGGATATGTCAACCCGCATGAAAAAACAAGTGCCCAATCCTCAGGAGCGCCTTGAAATATTAAAACATGTTCATCAGGAGGCAACCCGTGTTAACCTGCAGCCGGAACTGGTGCTATCTGTCATTCAGGTTGAGAGCAATTTTGATCAATATGCTATTTCCTGGGTAGGTGCCAGAGGACTCATGCAGATCATGCCTTTCTGGCTTAAAGAGATTGGTCATCCCAATGATAATCTATTTGATATCAAAACCAACTTGAGGTTTGGCTGCACTATTCTTAGTTATTATCTGAAAATTGAAAAAGGCAATCTTTTCCGTGCTCTGGGCCGTTATAACGGCAGCCTCGGCAAAGCTAAGTACCCTAAGAAGGTACTTAAAGCTATGAGTAACAAATGGTATGTGCAATAAACCATACCCCATAAATAAAATTTTCAGATGTCTCATTGTGACGATAACCAAGTCCTTTTCCTGTGAACTAATTCAACAAAATAACATAATTTGCAATTTATAAATTGCAAATTACCATTGAATTTTCTATTCTTCTTAAAAATTCTCACCACAATAAAAGATAAATATGAGCTTACAAGAGTTAATAATACCCAATCAAAAAAATTATACCTTTGAAGAAAAAGTTGATTTGCTTGATGCCAGTCTTTGGGGACAAGAACTTAAATGGGAAGAAGTTAAGTATATGGCTAAATATTTTGATGTTTATAATATACAACCTGATACAGAGATTTTAAAAGAAGGTGATAGATCACAGCCCTATATTGGCCTGATTATGAAAGGAACGGTTGATGTCGTAAAAAAAGACATTAATGGTGAAAATAAAAAGCTGACTCGTATTGGAAAAAACAGGACATTTGGTGAAATGTCGGTCATTGATGATCTGCCAAGTTCAGCTTCTATAATAACTGCCAGTCAGGTGATTTTGATGGCACTGGAAAAAAATAGTTTTCGATACCTGGTTAAAGATAAGCCCAGTTATGGTAATAAATTTCTTTTTCAACTACTCAAATTGATGAGTGCTCGTCTACGTCAAACCAGCGGTAAACTTATCGATTTATAAAACCTTTCCTCATATAGTTTAAAGAGGTCTATATTGATTTAAGTTAGGTTGTTCTTTATTTATTTCGTTATTAATATAAACAAACATAATAAAGCTCATTTCTATCTATTTCTGGATTTCTTATTCTGTAGAATATGCTTTCGTGCCCTTGTTTTTGTAACTGAAGAGGCAGGGCGAATCGTTGCAGCAGGTACTAATTGCTTTTCACCATCACCAATAAAATCATACCTCCCCTTTTCTTTTAGAGTCTCACGAATAAGTGGCCAGTTTTTTGGATCATGATACCTGAGTAACGCTTTATGCAGACGTCTGACTCGCTCACCTTTTGCGGTTAATACTTTTTCAGACTTATAGCTGAGTTTTTTCAATGGATTTCGTTCGCTATAATACATCGCAGTTGCAGTGGCCATGGGCGATGGGTAAAAATTCTGCACTTGATCCAGACGAAAGTTATTTTCTTTGAGCCATAAAGCCAGGTTAATCATTTCTTCAATGGTGGTTCCTGGATGAGCCGCAATAAAATAAGGGATTAAATATTGTTCTTTACCTGCTTCTTTAGAATATTTTTCAAACATCCGCTTAAATTCATAATAAGAATGTAACTATTCAGCATAAATTTAAAAAAAATTGAAAAAAAAAGCTTGACAGAAAAGTTATGTAATTTATTAAAACCGACATGTCTATGC
>JAHXHI010000291.1 GCA_025656775.1 gamma proteobacterium symbiont of Bathyaustriella thionipta | reverse complement strand
GGAAGTTTCACTACCTGAAAATGTAATTGCATTTAAGAAAAAATAATTTGGTCGGGGATGGCCGTTGTCACAACTAGGTCTACACCCGTCAAAAACTATGATAGAACTTGTTTGCCCTGCGGGTAATTTCCCTGCACTAAAAGAGGCCGTTAATAACGGTGCTGATGACGTTTATATCGGCTTTAAGGATGACACCAACGCGCGTCATTTTGCGGGTTTGAATTTTAATGAAAAAAACCTGCCTAAAGCGATAGAATATGCACATCAACGAGGGACAAAAGTCTTTGTTGCCATCAATACTTACCCACAACCCGATGGCTGGTCACGCTGGCAAAAAGCGGTTGATACGGCTGCTGATTTGGGGGTGGATGCCCTGATTATTGCTGATATTGGAATTCTTGATTATGCAGCGAATAAACACCCGCAGATGTCACGACACTTGTCAGTGCAGGGTTCAGCAACCAGTTATGAATCACTGAAATATTATCAACAAAATTTTGGGATAAAAAGAGCCGTTCTGCCACGTGTATTGTCAGTATCGCAAGTGGCACAACTGGCAACACAATCACCGGTTGAACTGGAAGTTTTTGGTTTTGGCAGTTTATGTATTATGGCAGAAGGTCGGTGTCACCTGTCCTCTTATGTGACTGGAGAGTCACCCAATACCTGTGGAGCCTGTTCACCTGCAAAATCAGTCCGCTGGGAAAAAACAGACCAGGGCCTGGAATCACGCTTAAATGAGGTTCTGATCGATCGTTATGATGATAATGAAAATGCGGGTTATCCAACACTTTGTAAAGGTCGTTTTAACATAGGGAAAAATACCTTTCATGTACTTGAAGAACCAACCAGTTTAAATACGATTGAGATTTTACCCGAACTGGACAATATTGGTATTAAAGCAATTAAAATTGAAGGTCGTCAACGCAGCCCGGCTTATACACAACAAGTGACTCAGGTATGGCGTCAAGCGATTGATAATTACTATGCAGATCCTGAACATTATAAGCCTCAGGCACAGTGGTCGGCAGCTTTGAACAAAGTATCTGAAGGTTCTCAAACAACCCTTGGTGCTTATAGTCGTCCATGGCAATAGATTGATGACATTTTTATTCATGGAGATGCTATGAAACTATCACTTGGCCCGTTACTTTATTTTTGGTCACAGGATGACATTGAAACTTTTTATCAGAGTCTGATTGAAGCACCTCTGGATATTATCTATCTGGGTGAAACGGTATGTTCCAAACGACGCTCATTAGGTTTTGAACAATGGCTGGAGTTGGCAAGGACCTTAGCAGATAACAAAAAAGAAATTGTTTTATCAACATTATCTCTTATTGAAGCAGAATCTGAATTAAAAACCCTCCGGCGTTATTGTGATAATGGTGATTTTACAGTAGAAGCGAATGATATGGCTGCTGTGCAGCTATTATCAGAAAATAAAATTCCCTTTACAACGGGGCCTACTATCAATATATATAATGCTCAGACCTTAGCGATTATGCATAAGCAGGGCTTGCAACGTTGGGTTATGCCTGTTGAGTTATCAAAACAGACACTAATGGGGATATTATCTGATTTGAATGATATGGGTATCAAAGATAAAATTGAAACAGAAGTCTTTAGTTATGGCCATATGCCTCTGGCTCTCTCGGCTCGTTGTTTCACTGCACGAGCACATAATCTTCCTAAAGATCAATGTGACTTGAAATGTATTGATTATCCGGATGGCTTACAGGTTAAAAGTCAGGAAGATCAAAGTTTATTTACACTGAATGGAATCCAGACTTTATCGGGCCTGCGTTACGACCTCTATAATGAATTAGAAGAGATGCAATCAATAGGGGTGGATGTTATTCGTGTGAGCCCTCGTTCAAAGCAAGCCCTGGAACTTGTTAATTCTTATTATAATAAAATAAATAATAGAGAAGGTGAAAGCGCTTATACCATTAAAGATAACTGTAATGGTTATTGGTATGGTGAACAGGGTATGCTGCAAAACTCACCTGAGTAATAAGGATTGCTTTTTTTATTTTAACACGTCCTGACGCTTATTATTAGATTCTCTTTTTAGTGGTGTGATGATGGCAAAATCCTGACCCGAACGAGTGATAATTATTTTTTTTCCATTAGCAATCTGCACCATTAATGTTGAAAAATTGAGTTTAGCTTCGTATGAATTAACTTTGATCATAATTTAACTATCCTTGTTAATGTTTTCGCCTGTAGATTAATTATAGCTGTTATTTTTTTCTAATAATAGTCTTGGTGTCAGTTTTTTAATAAAACTATAAAAATTAACAGGATTTGTTGTGGAAATGACGATTAGTCAAGGGTTTGTTTGTTTTTCTAATAATTGGTTCAGGTTTTGAGCGAGTGTTGATGTTTCTAAATTATGCTTTCCACTGTGATAATAACCAGAGAGTATGATTTTAATATCATCATAGGTCATAGGATTGCCGCGGCGAATAATACGAGAAACATCATTATGTCTTATCTGGTGATAAAATGGCAGCCATTTTAATTTTTCCAGATCAATGATTCTAACATCAACCGTTTCTTCATTATTTTTAACAAAAAAATGCTTGGGATAAAGGCAGTTATGACAAAAATGAGCATCATTCATTCTACGTGTTACTTGCCCTGTTAAGGTCATTATTGCCTGACGTTGTGGATGGTCATTATTAGCACTATTGCTGCAGAATTCTTCTAAACTTTGATAGCCTTCAAGAGAAAGTGTAATCAAAATAGCCTGTTCTTTATCGTCAATGCTGCGTTCAGCATAATAAAGTGTTGTTAAGGTGGGAACTTGTTTCTCGTTAAGTCTTTTGATGTTAATAAATTCACGACGAAAAGTAGGTATTCCTTTTAACGGATGCATCAAGGTTTTACAGTTATGATTTTCCTGGCGTTTAATAAACACCCAGATTGTTTGTCCATTTTTGTTAAGCAGAGGGTGTTTGACCACGCCACTCCAGCCATTTCTGCGATAATTGGGTTCTTCAAACCAGGGGGTTTCTAATGCCCAAAGCTGATCGAAAGATGCTAATTTATTATGCTCCAGCAGCTGCCTGGTTTCCAAGGTGTTAAAGTAAGCTTCTTTCATTGTTTTTTGGCTCTTCTGGGTTTTTTTCGGTATAGCTTAGGCATGCCTTCAGGACGAGTTTTAAAACGGCGGTGGATCCATAGATATTGTTCGGGGGTTTTGCGAACGTGTGCTTCAATAATTTGATTAGTTCGTATAATATCCTGCTCCATATCGTCACCAGGGAAGTTTTCTAATGGTGGTAATATCGTGATTTGATATCCCCTGGCATTATCAAGGCGCCTTGAAATAAAGGGTAACACGGGTGCTTTTGTTATCTTTGCCATTCTTGGTGATGCCGTTTGAGTGGCGGCTAACTGATTAAAGAAAGGAACAAAAAGCGTGTTTTTTGTTCCGCTGTCCTGATCCGTCGCAAACCAGACGATTTTATTGGCTCTTAGTACTTTGATCATAGAGCGGATATCGTGTCGGGATATGACCGGTTCAAACTTTCTTTGTCGGGCATTTATCATTACTTGATTAAATAAAGGGTTACGTAACTCCTGATAGGTGACTGCTACCGCTTGCACTAAAGACAGCAAGGAGCCGCTGATTTCTAGTGTGGTGTAATGAGCCCCTAATAAAATAGCCCCATTTCCTTTTTGTATTTCAGCCTGCAAATATTCCAGACCTTCAATATGCAGTAATTTATTTAATTGTTTATCACTGCCCCACCAGCTTAATGCGGTTTCTGAAATGGTTATTCCAATTGAATGAAAATGATCACGTACCAGTTTTTCCTGTTTTTCAGGCGTTAATTCAGGAAAGCATAAACGGATGTTGGTTTGTGCAATTTCACGCCGGTAACGTGCAATACGATAGAATAAATGGCCGATTATTTTACCTGTCAATAATTGTATGCGAAACGGTAATACTGCCAAAATACGCATACCAGCCAAACCGAGCCATGAAGGCCAGAATTTAGGTGCAAGATAGTCTTGCCAGGGGAAAGATTGTTTGCTCACTATTTTCTCAATTGCACTTTATTAGACGCTATTTTACTGTTTACTTATGATTTAAGCATCAAATTTTAATATTTTATGATATTAACGCCAGAGAGTCTCTTTTTTCATTTTTCTTGTTTTTCTCAAAAGAGGGTATCGTATAAATTATTTATCAAAAATATGGTCAATTTCATTGACTGTAATATGCTATTATAACGAACAATGATATCTGCTTAAATAGACACTCATATAAGCAAAGAATTAGCCTTAAAGACAGTAAACAGGTAAAAGACTGATAATGCAATTAATGATCCCGGATTTTTCACAAGTAAAGATTTTAGTCGTTGGCGATTTGATGCTGGACAGATATTGGCATGGTCCCACCTCCCGAATTTCTCCTGAAGCACCTGTGCCAGTGGTTAAAATTGAAGAGTCAGAAGAGCGTGCGGGAGGTGCAGGTAATGTTGCTTTAAACATTGCTGCACTTAATGGTACACCTTCACTGGTTGGTTTAACCGGTCAGGATGAGCCGGCAAGAATTTTAAAAAATCGATTGACTCATCAGGGTGTCAATTGTCAGTTTGTTGAATTAGAGGACTGTACAACCATTACTAAACTGCGAGTGTTAAGTCGTCATCAACAACTTATTCGTCTTGATTTTGAAGATGGCTTTCTTTTGGATAATGGTGAACACTCTGATAGTGGTGAACTTTTATTGCAGGCTTACCAGAGTCAGTTAGATGCGCATGATGTGATCGTTTTTTCTGACTATCAGAAAGGCACTTTACGTGATTTACCCAAATTGATTGCACTTGCCAAAGCGCAGGGCAAGAAGATTATTATTGATCCCAAGGGGAATGATTTCTCTATCTATCAGGGTGCCACTCTGCTTACCCCTAATCTTTCTGAATTTGAGGCGATTGTCGGGCATTGTGAAAATGATGAACAATTAGTAAAAAAGGCGGAACAACTTTGTCAAAAATTACAGCTTGATGCACTACTTATCACCCGCAGTGAAAAAGGCATGACTTTAATTCAATCGGATAAGCCAGCCGTTCACCTGCCCACACGGGCCAGAGATGTTTATGATGTAACAGGTGCGGGTGATACCGTGATTGCCACTTTTGCGGCTTCTATTGCCGTTGGCATGGACATGGTGGATGCCACCAAACTGGCCAATCTTGCTGCCAGTGTCGTGGTGAGCAAGGTCGGTACGGCAAGTGTTACCGTTCATGAACTGCGTACAGCGATGCGTCAGTTAAGTGATGTTGAGCAGGGTATTATTGCCGAAGACAGGCTTATTGCTTTGGTTAATGATGCCAGGAATCATGGTGAAAAAGTCATTATGACTAATGGGTGTTTTGATATTCTTCATGCTGGTCATGTGACTTATCTAGAGCAGGCGAAAAGTCTGGGAGATCGACTCATTGTGGCGGTTAATGATGATGATTCTGTGAAACGTATTAAGGGACCAGAAAGACCTGTAAATAGTATGAATCGCCGTATGCAGGTATTGGCAGGTTTAAGCTGTGTGGATTGGGTTGTGCCATTTTATGAAGATACACCGACACGATTAATTTGTGATGTATCTCCTTCCATCCTGGTTAAAGGCGGGGATAATGAACCTGATAATATTCCTGGTGGTGATTGCGTAAAAGAACAGGGTGGTGAGGTATTGGTGATGGAATATGTGGACAATTGTTCTACAACCGGGCTGATTCGATCTATCCGCTCTGCAGATGAGTCGGTTGAAAACAAAAAAGAAGAAAAATGAGTGATACCTGATGCCTGAAGGAATGCCTGGGAACACAGATAAAGCGAATGAGACTGCATTGGTCAATAAAGACAACAAAATGGATATCGTCATTATTGGTGGCGGTATTGCAGGTTTATGGACGTTAGCCAGATTACGCAATTTGGGGTATCAGGCGATCTTAGTGGAAGCAGAATCACTGGGCTGTGTGCAAAGTGGCGCCTCTCAAGGCATTATCCATGGTGGTACTAAATATGCGCTCAGCGGAAAACTCACTCATTCAGCACAATCCATTCAGCAAATGCCGCAACGTTGGAAGGCCTGTCTGGAGGGTGTTGGTGAGGTCGATTTGAGTCAGGCTCAGATATTATCTGAGCATCAATATCTCTGGTCAAATAAAAGTCTGGCCTCAAAATTAACCGGTTTTTTTGCCAGTAAAGTAATGAGCAGTCGGATGCAGCATCTGTCATCGGATGAATATGTAGCACCTTTTAATCAGCCGGGCTTTGCTGGTGAACTCTATCAGTTAGATGAGTCCGTACTGGATATCCAAAGTGTTATTGAAACCATTAGAGCACAATTTTCTGAGTTTATTTTACAGGCTCGTATTGAAACAATAAGCCACTCATTGAGAAATGAAGAGTCAGGGGCAATTAACACTTATCAGATACAATCAGCTGATGGCCTCAATATTTTTGCCCAATGCATTGTGTTGACTGCCGGGGCGGGCAATGAAAAATTACTGGCAAGTCTTAATCTCAAAGAGCCTGAAATGCAGCGCCGTCCTTTGCTGATGCCAATGTTGAAAGCGAAAGAATCTGTTTTACCTCGAATGTATGCTCATTGTCTTGGTGCAAGTGCCTTACCGAAAATGACGATTACGGCTCATTCATTGTCTGCAGGCGTTGATAATCAAAAGCAGAGAGTCTGGTATCTGGGGGGTGAAATTGCAGAAAAAGGGGTTGGCCGTAGTGTTGAAGAACAAACAAGGATTGCTAAGCAGGAACTACAAAGCCTGATGCCCTGGATGGACTTTTGTCAATGTCAGTGGTCAGCACTGGCGATCGATCGGGCTGAACCTAAAATGCCGGACGGCAGCCGTCCCATAGAACCAGCGGTGTTCACAGAGCAGGGAATTATTACGGCATGGCCGGTTAAATTAGCCATGGCACCCATAATGGCGGATAAAGTTCTGGCTGAAATAGAGAATTTAAAGATAAAAAAGAAGACTCAATCAGTGTTTTTTCAGAATAAGAACGCAGCATCAATGACACGGGCAAAAACAACTCAACTCCCCTGGGAAAAGGTCGAAAACTGGTTATGATGCACACAAGCGAATTGGGACAAACCGGTATTCAAGTCAGTCCTCTAGGGCTCGGTACCGTGAAATTTGGCCGTGATCAGCAAGTAAAGTACCCCTGGTCATTTAAAATACCTGATGATCAAGCGGTATTGGAATTACTTTCTTTGAGTCGTGATTTGGGTATTAATCTACTTGATACAGCACCAGCCTATGGCACGAGTGAAGCGCGCCTGGGTCAATTACTGATGAATCGACAGGATTGGGTTATTGTTTCCAAAGTAGGTGAAGCCTTTGAAAATGGACAATCTCATTTTGATTTTAGTGCCCATACCACCCGTAAAACCATTGAAACCAGTCTGAAAAAACTGAACACTGATTATCTTGATGTGGTACTGGTACATTCAGATGGGGATGATAAGCGAATTGTTGAACAGGAAGATGTCATTGAAACTCTGCTAACAATGAAGCAGGAAGGCCTGATTCGGGCCGTGGGTCTATCAACAAAAACAACTGAAGGTGGACTCTGGACAGTAGAAAACACCGATGTCATTATGGCGACTCGTAATCACCGTGATCATACGGATGATCCGGTTCTGGACCGTGCTCTTGAACTTAATAAAGGAGTGGTCATAAAAAAAGGCTTGCAAAGCGGACATGTTGATACCAAAGCGGGCGGTGGGGGTATAGAAGCGGCATTAAACTATGTTTTTTCCCATCAGGCAGTGAATTGTTTAATCGCGGGTACCATTAACCCCGAACATCTTATCCAAAACGCTCAGATTGTTGAACAACTAACAAAATCAATGGGGTCAGAGTAAGATGATTGATAAAAATAATCATCTTACTCTGACCCCATTGATTCAACGTTTTATTTACACAGTACTCTATTATTGCTTAACACCCGTATTTTTTGTGCGTCTGCTGATAAAACATCAAAAAAGTAATGCCTACAAAGAACAGCGACAGCCATTGCGTCTGGCTGAGCGTTTAGGTTTTTTTTCAAGGCCAGATTTCTATGAACAAGCGCAATCACCTGTTTGGTTCCATACCGTTTCTGTCGGTGAGTTTATTGCGGCATTGCCGCTAATCAGACAAGTAATACAAAACTACCCTCAATATCCTCTGGTGATCACCTGTACTACGACTACCGGCTCTGCACAAATAGTCAATACATTCGCCACAGAAATTAAGCAGGGGAAAATCTTTCATGTGTATTTACCCTATGATTTACCAGGCTCAATACGACGTTTTCTAAAAAAAATACGTCCCCGTGTGGGCATTATTATGGAAACTGAAATCTGGCCTAACTTGCTTTATACGGCACAAAAAATGACGATTCCTATGTGGCTGTTAAATGCGCGTATGTCTGCACGTTCAGCAAAGGGGTACAGCCGAGTAAAAGGTTTAACACAAACAGCATTACAGCAATTTACCGGTATTGCTGCACAGGATACTCTCGATGCTGAGCGTTTAAATAAATTGGGAGCAAATGACAATTCATTGTCGGTTACAGGCAGTATTAAATTTGATATCCAGATAAACTCAGAAGATCTTGAGGCTGGAAAAGCGCTGCGACAACAACTATGCTGGCAGGATAAGATAGTACTTATAGCCGCCAGTACCCATAAAGGTGAAGATGAAATCGTCTCAAGCGTGTATCAAAAATTAAAACAAAAACATCCTCAGCTGGTAATGATTGTTGTTCCGCGTCATCCCGAGCGCTTTGAAACAGTTTATCAATTGTTAAATGTGGGAAATAATACTGTTATAAAACGCTCAGCCATGAGAGATAAAGTTAAGAATGAAGAAAAGCAGATTAATATACTCTTGGGCGATAGCATGGGCGAAATGATGCGTTATTTTGCCTGTGCCGATCTGGTGTTTATGGGAGGTACACTGGTGCCGACAGGAGGCCATAATATTCTTGAGCCTGCCGCTATGGGGCTGCCTATCGTCTATGGACCTCATATGTTTAATTTTAATGCGATTAATGAATTATTTTTACATTATCAGGCAGCACAGCAAGTTGTAGATAAGGATTCACTGGAACAAATACTGGATCTATTACTCTCAGATAAATCCAGTGCAGACATCATGGCTAACAAAGCCAAGCAGCTAATAGTACAAAATACCGGTGCAATGGATAAAATGCTGCTGCTGTTAAAGCCCTGTTTGCAATAAATAGAATGCAAATTAAGTGGACAGCCATCTTAAATAATTATCAAGGATTTTTGCTGCAATATAATGAAAAAGTTTCAGATTAATTTGATCAATTAGCATGTGAAAATAATTTTCTTATTATTTGGCTTTTGTATTGATAAATTGAGATAGTACAAGTAAAAAAACAGGAAAAATAGATGTACAAATGTTAACATAATAACCTGAGTATCAGCTGTTTAATAAACTGTATCCGGGCAAAGTTTATATTCAATTTGTTTGCTCTAAAAGTAATCAAAAATTGTGAGTTACTAGCTTGGAATTTCGTGATGAAATATTCATAAAAAGTATGTTAAAAATATAAGGAACAAATATGCATTCTATTTTTTTGAGTAGAGCAAAAGTAAAATTTAAAAAAATAACTATGCAATTGCAGCCTGTACATCGGCCAGATTTTATGATTATTGGGGCGCAAAAAGCCGGAACTACTTCATTATATAATTATTTAAAACAGCATCCAATGATAGTAGGCAGCTATCCCAAAGAGACACACTATTTTGATCGCGATATCCATTTTAATAAAAGTCTAACAAGTTATGAAAAGCATTTTGTGGGATGGGGGAAAAAAAAATACTTTGAATCCACCCCTTCTTACCTATATTCGCCAGGTACCTGTGAAGCAATTCACAATGCCTATTCTGAACTCAATATAATTATTGTATTACGTGAACCAATAAAAAGAGCATACTCTGCATGGAATATGTATAAAGACTTTTTTGAAAAAGGACTGGTAGAGCGTGTAATCAAATCAAAACCACAAAGAGAAGGAAAATTACTGTATAAAAAATTTTATGAAGGCAGAGATGTTTTTCCATCGTTCAGGGAGTGTATTGATATTGAACTGGATTTGATTGAATCTGGTATGGGCTACGAGCCTGCATTACTCCGAAGAGGCTTGTATCTGGAGCAGCTCAATCCTTATTGGAATAGTTTTGGCAAAGAAAACATATTGATACTCGGTTTTAAAGAACTTATCAAAGATACTGAAAATACATTGAAAAAAGTCACTGGCTTTCTTGATATTGAGGATATTGGATGGTCATTTTTAAATACGACACCATACAATGCAAGAAGCTATAAAGAGCAAATTACAGAAAGTGATAATCAATTGCTTAAAGACTTTTATCTTAAACCCAATCAGGAACTACTTGGAGCAATCGGTCATATTAATTGGTAATATTGATCTATGAATAATCTGACAATAAGAACTGCAAATGGAATAATCTGGAGTCTTTCAGAGCAGCTGCTAAGAAGAAGTGTCGGAATAATTATTACGATACTTCTTGCGCGTTTTCTCGTTCCGGATGATTTCGGATTAATTGCGATGATGGCTATTTTTTTAGAGCTTGCTAGCCAATTAATGAATTCAGGATTTAAAGAAGCAGTAATCCGAATGAAAGATGCAAATGATATAGATTTCAACACTGTTTTTTATTCTAACATAGCATTGGGGTTAATTTCTTATGGGGTTTTGTTCGTCATTGCTCCTTTTGTCTCAGATTATTATGAAGAGAGTCGTTTAAATGAGTTGATCAGGGTCGTCGGCCTGATAATTATTATTAATTCCTTTCAAGTAGTACAAAGCGCAATACTCACCCGGGAGTTAAATTTTAAAGCACAGTTGAAAGCTACTCTTCCTGCTTCAATTATTTCAGGATTAATTGCAGTGACAATGGCCTATTTTAATTATGGAGTATGGGCTATTGTTACTCAAATGGTTGTTTCAGCTATCTTGGCAACCACTATTTTATGGGCCATGAAGATATGGCGGCCAAAATGGTTATTCAGTTACAATAGATTAAAAAAAATGTTCGGTTTTAGTATTTATCTTTTAATTACCGGATTGAGCAATATCCTTTTTGCTAATATGTATATTGTCATAATTGCAAAATATTTTAGTGTAACGCTCGTTGGTTATTACTTTTTTTCCTCTAAGATTAAACAGCTTGTTATTGGGCAACTAGTTGTTTCCATTCAGGCTGTTACCTATCCTGCTTTATCCAAAATCCAGGACGATCCTGACCGACTTAAATCAGGATATAAAAAAGTAATCAGTATTACAACATTTTTACTCTTTCCGGTAATAGCACTGCTTGCAGCATTAGCTGAACCATTATTGAAATTCCTTTTTTCTGAGCAATGGCTTCCTGCTGTAATCTATTTACAACTTATGTGTATAGTCGCCATCTTACAACCATTACATGCAATTAACCTGAATATCTTAAAAGTTTCCGGTCGTTCCGATCTGATTTTGTATTTAGGTTTTTTAAAAAAATTTATAATGGTCTTAATTCTTATCATATCATTTAATTATGGTGTTATTGGTATTCTAATTGGTCAGATAATTAGTTCAGTGATAGCCTATATTCCAAACAGCTACTATTCGGACAAACTTATAAACTACCCATTAAAAGAGCAGTTGGCTGATTTTTTTCCTGGTCTGATACTTTCTAGTGCAATTGCTTTCATTACATACAATATTAATGTATTAATTAACTGGTCTGATCTTGCCAAGCTGCTTGTATTGGCTCCGTCTGCCATTATTTTATATTTGATAGGGGCACATTTCTTAAAGCTAAATGCTTACCTCTTATCCAAACAAATGATACTCGAGAAAATAAAGAGGTAATTATAACTTAAGGCTCTCTAGAAAGTTTTTCCTTTAGGTAATAAGAATTATTGTAAAGTTGCTGGTAAAATTATTTGTATAAAATTACCTTATTTTTAATATGATTCTTTTTAAAATAACAAAACTAACTACACAAGATACGAAAAAAAGTTCTACTATTCACATGCGTCATAAGTTGAGGAAAAAAATAGAAAGAAACAGGGAAATTGATGTCAAAAATAATAATTATCATTTTTATAGATTGGGAAGAATTTATCATGTTGAGTTCCTGTTTAACAAAAATTCTGGAGATATGGCGGTATGCATCATTATTTAATTCGGAGCTGATGGTTCATATTTATTAAAATGAGAATAGATGAGTAAAATTCGAATGATTAACGTAACAAAAACATATTTACCAGATAAAGACAAATATAAAAAGTATATTGATGAAATATTTGCTAATGGTTGGGTGACAAATAATGGACCTCTGGTTAGAAGGCTAGAAAGAAGATTAGCAGATTATTTGGGTGTAAAAAATATTATTTTAGTTGCTAATGGTACTGCAGCATTAGAAATAGCATATAGAACCTTAGATATAAAAGGTTATGCTGTTACTACACCATTTTCATTTGTAGCAACGACAAGTTCACTTGTAACTAATGGTATCAAACCAATATTTGCGGATATTAACCCAAATACTTTAAATATTGATCCAAAAAATATAAAAAATGCTATTACAAAAAGCACAAGTGTCATAGTTCCTGTGCATGTGTTTGGTAATGGGTGTGAAGTTGAAGAAATAGAGCAAATAGCAAAAGATAATAAATTGAAAGTGATATATGATGCCGCTCATGCTTTTGATGTGCAATATAAAGGACAAAGTATATTGAATTATGGGGATATATCAGCACTCAGTTTTCATGCGACAAAACTTTTTCATACCATAGAGGGAGGAGCTTTAATTATCACTGATGATAGCTTAGTAGAAAAAGCAAGATATCTCATAAACTTCGGTATTCAAAATAAAGAATCTATTCCAGAACTTGGAACAAATGCAAAGATGAATGAATTTGAAGCAGCAATGGGACTTTGTGTACTGGATGAAATAGAAAATATAAAAACTATGAGAAAAGAAGTCTATGAAATTTATAACAAAGAGTTATATGGTATCGTAGAGTTGCAGCAGAAAAATGAAAATTCAACATTAAATCATAGCTATTTTCAAATTATATTAAAAAATGAAGAGCAAACTTTTAAAATACAAAAAGCTTTAATTGACGAGCATATATTCCCGCGAAGGTATTTTTTTCCATCACTTGACTCATTAAGTTACATAGAACCTAAACAATTCATGTCAAATTCAAGGGATATAAGTAGGCGAATTTTGTCCTTACCTTTGTATCCGGAACTTACAAAAAGTGAACAAATACACATTATAAGTGTTATAAAGGATAATATATGATATTGGCAATAATGCAACCATATTTATTCCCCTATATAGGGTATTGGCAACTTATAGCAAATAGTGATGAGTTTATATTCTTTGATGTTGTTCAGTATAATAAACGAAGCTGGATGAATAGAAATAGAATTTTATATCCCGATGAATCTAAAGAATTTCAATATGTTTCAGTAGCAATAAAAAAACATTCAAAAGGTACACTAATTAGTGATGTGGTTTTGAATAATGCTGAAAAATGGCAACAAAAAATATTAGGGCAGCTTACAGTATATAAGAAATTTAAAGCGCCATTTTATAACGAAACTATAGATTTAATAAAAAAACTATTCAGTAAAGATTATGAGAGTTTTATAAGTTTATCAATTGAATCGACCAAAATATTCTGTAACTATTTAGACATAAACTTAAAATATAAAAAAGCATCAGATCTAAATTTTGATAAAAAAAAGATTGAAGGACCAGGAGATTGGGCTTTAGAAATATCTAAAGAACTTAATGCAACTGAATATATAAATCCTTATGGTGGTTATGAGATATTTGATGAAGATAAATATAATTCAAATTGTATTGATATAAGTTTTTTAAAACCAAACTTAACACCATATAAACAATCCTGGCGAAAAGACTTTCAAGCAGGATTATCAATAATTGATGTATTAATGTTTAATAGTAAAGAAGATGTTAAAAAATTATTACTAAGTGATTTTAAAAAACTGACAAAAAAAGACTTAGTGGCAATTTATGAATAATAAAGAAATAGGTGGATATTTCAGTTTAGAGTTAAAAAAAAATGATTTTTATTATCATAAAAACTCGATAAAACTTAATTCTGCAAGAAACTGTTTTGAATATATTTTACAAACTGTAAAAGTTAATAAAGTATATGTACCATATTATAATTGCAGTGTTATGTTGGAGCCACTACTTAAAACAAATACAAGTTATGAGTTTTATAAAATAAATGAAAATTTAGAAATTATAGATAAAATAGGCCTGAAATCTGATGAATATATTTTATATGTAAATTATTTTGGTATAAAAAATAAATATATTGATTTTTTAATAGAAATGTATGGAAGTAAGTTGATTGTTGATAACAGTCAGTCATTTTTTTCAAAGTTTACTAAAGATATTTTTTCTATATATTCCCCAAGAAAATTTTTTGGGGTTTCAGATGGTGGTTATTTGAGAGGAAAAAATATTACTAAATTAGAACTGGATTATGACCACTCTCTTGGTAGAATAAGTCATTTAATTGGGAGAATTGAGGAAACTGGAAGTAAATATTATTCTGAGTATAAAAAAAATGATAATTCATTGATAATGCAAGATATAAAAAAAATGTCAAAGTTTACAGACGTGATTTTATCAAATATTAATTATAAAGAAATTGTAAAAATTAGAAATAAAAATTTTTTATTTCTACATGAAAAGTTAAAGTCTATGAATGAACTTAATGTTGATGTGGAGTATATTGATGGCCCAATGGTATATCCGTTTATATATAAGCAAAATATTAGAGAAACACTAATTAAGAATAAGATTTATGTCGCAACTTATTGGGAAGATGTATTGAGCATTGATGAATTGCCAGGTAAGGAAAAATACTTAACAATTAATATTATCCCATTACCAATAGACCAAAGATATAATTTAGAAGACATGGGAAAAATAATTAAAGTTATTGAAGATAATATGTAATGTATAAAAATAATGAAGAGAATAAAAGAACAGAAAAATTTAAAAGAAATAGCTCATTGGAAAATCTTTTAGGTGAAATTAATAATGAATTGTGGTGCGCAGAAGAAAAACTTTTGAATAATAACGGTTCTGCTGAATATCCTTTAATATTTGTGGTGGGTTCACATAGAAGTGGTTCAACTTTATTTATGCAATGGCTGGCAAGTCTTGGTACTATCTCGTACCCTACAAATCTCATGTCAAGGTTTTACAAGGCGCCTATCATTGCGAGTAAGATTCAATTGATTTTAACCGATGAGAGATATAATTATAGAAATGAGCTAAGAGAGTTTAATAGTACTATCGATTTTAGTAGTGAAAATGGTAAAACGAAAGGTGTATTAGCACCGAATGAGTTCTGGTACTTTTGGAGGAGATTTTTAGCTTTTAAAGATCTGGATTACATGTCAACGGATGAATTGTTTGAAAAAGTGGATATAGACACATTTAAATCAGAGCTTGCAGGTATAACAGATGTATTTCAAAAACCCTTTGCATTAAAAGCAATGATTCTTAATTACAATATAGACTTCTTAGATAAGGTTTTTAAAAAGGCAATTTTTATATATACAAAAAGAGATCCTTTTGCAAATATAGAATCAGCCCTAAAAGCAAGAGAAAAGCAGTTGGGGAGTGTAGATGAGTGGTACTCGTTTAAAATACCAGAATATGAAAAGTTAAAAAAATTAAATTCGTATGAGCAGGTATCAGGACAAATATATTATATAAACAAGGCAGTTGAAAGGGGGCTTAAAAACGTAGCAGAGTATAAAAAAATGACAGTTAACTATGAAGAGTTTTGTGTAAATCCAAAAAAATTTCATGCTGAGTTACGAGAAAAGCTAAAAATACAAGGTTGTGAAATAGATAATGAATATAAAGGTGAGACGAATTTTATTGTAACACGAAAAAGTGTATCTGATGAGAATGTTGTAAATGCCTACAATAAATTTTACAAAATGGGAGATTAGAAAGTGTCAATGTTTTTTTTAATGTGTTCAGAAAGATCGGGAAGTAATTTTATTACAAAATTAATGAATGGGCATTCCAATATAGTAGGCCCATCAATTAAACATATTGTTAATCCAGTAGCCAGAAATATATTTAGATATGGAGATTTAAAAAATAAAAAAAACTGGATAGAATTAATTGAAGATATATATAGATTAGTAAGTGTTGATTTTTCAGTTTGGAAAAGTGATTTAAGTAAAGAAAACTTATTAAATCTTGCTCCAGTAGGCGATGTACAAGCATTTATAAGAAATATTTTTATGGAAGAGGGAAAAGCACATGGGAAACAACATGTATTTATAAAAGAAAATCAAAATTATGAGTATCTGCCATTTTTAATGTCTTTATTTCCTGAGAACAAGTATATCTATTTAGTTAGAGACCCAAGAGATATGGCTCTATCATGGAAAAAGAATGATAATATAAAAGGTGGTGTTGTGCATGCAGCTAAACAATGGAAAAAAGATCAGCAAAATTTCTTAAAAAACTATTGGGTTCTTCGTCAGAATAACAATGCACATTTTGTAACGTATGAAAATTTAATTGAATTTCCAGAAAAAGAAATTAAAAATATTTTAAATTTTCTTGGTCTTTCATATGAAGATAATATGCTGCATTTTTACAAAGATCCTTTAACCAAAGAAAACTCCTCTATGAATAGTGCCTGGAATAATTTATCACAAGGCGTTATGAAAAATAATAAAAAGAAATATCTTAATGATTTAGATGATTATGAAGTTAAAATAATTGAGAAAATTTGCTGTCACGAAATGAACTATTTAGACTATAAACTTGAAAATAGTATTGATGAATTAGATAAGTTGACTGTTGCTGATATTGAAAATTTCAATAATGTAGAATTAAACAGGCTAGCTTATTCTCCAGTCAATGGAATTAAAGCCAATATGGATGCTAAAAAAGTCTTTTATGAAAAAGTAATATATTAAATATACGGGAACCACCATCGAACACAAAACATAATTACCATGTAGCCTCCTATTCGGTTTAACAGAGAGTTTACAGTAAAGAACCCAAATCATGTGTATTGATGATATAATCTATCGTGCGCCATCCTTCTGATATGTTAGCAATGGCCAACTATAAGTTTATATTTTTATATCTGAAGGATCCCCACAAATTTAAGCCATTGTTCCGAGACACATCACATCTTGGTTCAATTGTTTAAATACTTGTTTTAAATCCTTCATGTA
>JAHXHI010000334.1 GCA_025656775.1 gamma proteobacterium symbiont of Bathyaustriella thionipta | reverse complement strand
CTTAGAAATTGAAAGCTATTTATGAATCCTGTATTGTGGATTTATTGAAAAAGTATTAAAAATAGGGGTTATTCTACAGCCTCGTTGGGCTGTTTTCTTTAATAAAGTCTAGATACTCCGGGCTATGAATACGTTCCAGCTGTTCTCTGCTGATTTCCGGCGGAGCAATAATCTGTAAAGCCTGATATAGACCGCATTTTTTTAAATGCTGCTCTATTGCCAATAGCCGAACAGGTGATTCAGGGTGTTCGTAGCCATTATCATGTTTGAGATAGACCGGATGTGTAATATAGGCTGTATTTTTAATAGTGTTCATATATGAATTTGATTTAATCGCTCATGCTTTATGACCTGTTTATACTCTGTATTTAACAAAGACATCACTTGCTTCTACTGTTTAACTTACTTAATTCAAATGAGACTTATCAACTCATAACAATTCTATTTTAAAATTTACCAAGATATCTCCTGGTGAGAGAGACGTTATTCAACGGGTAAGCCTGCTGATTTCCATTCTGGAAAACCGTCTTCCAGACGATGTGCAGTAAAACCTTTTTCACGCAGTTTTTCAACCGCATCAAAAGCCAGGACACAATGCGGTCCGCGACAATAAGCGATAATATCATGTGCTTTATCCAATGAACTCAGGTGTTTTTCCAATTGTGTCAGCGGTATATTAATCGCACCGGGAACATGACCTGACTGATACTCCTCTGAAGGTCGAACATCTAAAACAGTCACCAATCCATTCCTGGCACGATCAAGTAATTCTGTGGCGGGTATCGGTTCCAGATCATCTTTTATTGTGAGATAGGTACTCACGAGCTGTTGAACATCAGCCAGATGGCGTTCAGCGACATTTCTCAACGAATTAAATAAATCAATTACATCATCACCACTTATGTGATAGAAAACTTTTAAACCGCGCTTATTACAATTAATGAGTCCGGCCTGCCTAAGCTGTTGCAGATGTTGCGAAGTATTGGCTACGGACAAGCCTGATATTTTTGCCAGCTCATCAACGCTTCGCTCACCCTGAGCAATAAATTCAAGCAACTCAAGCCGGTTCCCATTACTCATTGCTTTTCCTACCCGGGCAAATTGAGTAAAGAGTTCCTGTTTAAAATGATTGCTTGACATAAAATAATACCTTAATATAATTGTATTCAATAGAATAATTGAATGCTTGTGTATTAATTAAATTATAATACTTACTATTGGATAAATAAACTATGTCAATCGTCATTTTAATTTTAATCTGACCGGGCAGCATTGTTTATTCAGTATTTATCTTGATCTGCCTCGTCGAAGACATGATGTGATGACCGTTGATTTCTACTTTTCTTTGTTGTGTTATGCCTGATGAATTACAGCCTATGACATTGGCTCAGATTAGCCGCGTTCTGAAACCGTGTGGTAAATTTAAATTACTGGAAATGATGTATTCAAAAAACGAGGCAATAAGAAGGCGTAAGGAAATATTCACTCCTTTTGTTGAAAAAGTCTATGGTGCCAGATTTGACAGAAAGACAGCCCAATTTATTGAACAATCTGTCGATCTTGAGTTCACCCGTTAATGTTTTTTAAAAGATGATGTTTATTTACCGATAGAGGGCGTTAAGAAGGGATGATGCTTGCTAAAAAAGACATCGCTTATGAGTGACTCTCTATTTTGTAATCTGAAGTAAATTGCTGCTTGTACCTGTTTTTTTAAGCAATCTATCGAGTCATCTTTTCTACAAACTTAAGCGATGCATAGACTGAATTTGGTTTGCAAAGCTTTTTGGAACGCTTGCCTGGTGAGCAAAATCAGACCATCGAGACACTGTTTCGGTGACTTCATCAATGATGTGATTGGCCTCTTTTAAAAAGGTACCGGCAACGACCAGTAAATCTGAACGGCTAAAGTGTTCTCTTTGGCTATTAATGGAAAGCTGGTGTGAATTTACCCAGGGTGAATCTTTTTTATAACTAAAAGCAACATCAAATGCGGGTGATAATTCCCATTGAAAATCTGAGTTCAGAGTAAAGCCGATATTTTTTGTATGATCATCATGATTTCGTGCCACAATGTTAAAGACCATGCGTCGAAACATTTCTAAACCTTCACTGCGTTTAAGCCTCAGGCTTCTCATGACAGTAAAAATCTGCTCATAACTGTATTCTCCTGGTTTTTTATAGTCAGCATGATCCATGGCGCACAGCGATTGGTAATGAATTTTACGATTACCAATCCGATCAAAACGCTGGGTCATAAAATGAGCTCGTGGTCCATCTTCAAGTAATTCGGAAGGCATCATATGAATCCCGGCCTCCTTTGCCATTAAGTAATAGGCATATTCCATACGCCCATAGCCCTGAGGATCACCGAACGTTTCACGTTGTTGACTATGCTCAACGACACCATCAAATTTCAGTAAATAGTGCTCAAAGCCTTCAGGTAAATCTACCTGACCGCTGCGAATGACGGTGCGCTCCTGATTAATACCGATAACGGCTTTTGGTCGGGCACCGCCGGCTGAGGTCCCTACCTGCAACATAGCCATTAATGCTTCTTCACGTGCATCTCCAGCTATATCACCAGGGAGAGTTTCAATAAAACTGGAGCGCTCATCTAAAATTCGCTGGACAATTTTTAACAGAGAATTCAATTCGATTATTGACGATTTATTTAAATCTTTATTGATAACAGGCGCATATTCTATAGCACCCATACCTCGAGAGCCGGTATAGAGCAAGAGTTCTAATGCGGTAAAAGAACTTTTGTTCCGGCCATTTCTTGCTAGCCAGGCATCAATCAGGGCATTACCAAAATCATCAGGCAAGGTATCTGCAAAGACGGCAGGAAGCCCCTTAAATGTCTCAAAAGGTAAGGATAGAAAACGGTATTTTTTCGGTCCAAGAGGTAAATGGAGAGGGGAGATTTCTATGCCCTTTGCAATCCATTGAGGATGATATTCAAAGGTACAATAGTGAGTCGTATCATCATATGCAATAGCACCGACCAGCTCACCCCACAATCTTACTTCAGCCAGATTATGATTTACCATGGTGATTGCTCAGTATTTGCTTTTAATGATTCACTATCCAATGTTGTTTGACGAGAGGCTCGCTGCCGTTGTTTACCTTTTAATTTCATTAACTCGATAGGACTGAAAGTACTTTCAGGAATAAATCGTTCAACTAATTCCAGGCTGTTGAGTACACGTAAAACACCAATCAGCAACTCAAATTTTGTCTTGCCATTTTTTAAATTACGATAGGTTTTTGTTGTGATCCCGAGTTCTTCAGCAATTGTTTCCTGAGAAATATTGGCTTCAAGGCGTAGTTGTTCGATACGTTGACCAATCTCTTTTGCAATGGCCAAATCACTCATTGAATATAGGTTGTTAATAGGCATATATTTACCTCTATTAAAGAAATAATGCTAATAATGGGTATATTGTTACTTATTATAGTCCAAATAAAGAAATAGATATATAATAGTTTTAAAGGTAATATTTTACCTATAAATTTAAATAAAAGAGATAATGAGTATTTATTTACTGTTTATATTTTTCTATACTTAGAGGCGGTAATGCAACTATGATGATGATATTAGATTAATAAAGTATACATATTGACAATCTCACATTAAGGTTAGATAATAAATATGTAACGTTAACGTGAGATAGGGAGCCTGTCATGCAAGCTACAGATATAATGATTCATATCAGTGATAATTTGAGTACTGATCAAAAATATAATGTTGAATGTCAATTAAGAAAGGTTGAGGGGGTGATTGCCCCACGTTTTAATAAAGACCATTTGCTTATGATTTATTTTAATCTGGATAAAACCAGTTCATCTGTTTTACTTAATAGGGTTCAGACCTCAGGGTATCAAGCACAACTGGTTGGATTATAAATACAGCAAATGGAAATAAATAATTATAAAATTGGCGAAGTGGCAAGCAAGCTTGCTACTTCAATTCGCACTATAAGATACTATGAAGAAGAAGGGCTGCTAATCCCCACCAGAACACCTCGCGGCACTCGTCTTTATAGTGAAAATCATCTTGCCCGTTTACACGTTATTTTACGCCTGGCAAAACTCGGGTTTTCCATTGAAGCTATCCGAAAAATAGCAGAGATAAGAGTCGATAGTCAAACGGGTGATGAAAGTAGTAATCATGTGGAACACCATTTAGAAGAGGTTCTTAATACTATCGGTGGCCAAATAAAGGCACTTGAAAAAGTCAGTCATGAAATTAATGATGCAAGACGGGTTATTGCCGGCTGCCATGGCTGTTCGAATACCCCAAGTACTCAAGGATGCCCGGATTGCCCTGTCAGGAAAAATCTCAATGATATTGAGTTATTAAATTTAGTTTGGGATACTGAGTGAAGTGACTGACAACAGAGGAATATGATGATCAGCTGCAATGGAAAAAACGTTTATCAATAACAAATCCATTTGTTGCAGAATATAATGGGCAACTCATAGGCTTTGCTGAACTGGAAAATGATGGACATATAGGTTGTTTCTATAGTGATCACCATTGGCAAGGAAAAGGTGTGGGGTCCAGATTGCTTAAAACCCTTGAAGCAGAAGCAATGAGACAGGGAATTGCCTGTCTATTTGTAGAAGCGAGTATTATGGCGAAAGATTTTTTTATAGCAAAGGGATTTACTATTCTAAATGAGCAGACAGTATCACTTCGCGGTGAACATTTTATTAATTATGCGCTTTCAAAAAAAGTGACATTATGAAGCAAATGCTCAAAAATAATCCACAAATATTAATGGAAGCGGCAATAGCTGAACGGGTTCGGCGATTAAATGACGTTGAACTGCATCATGATTTAGTCAACGCACCTCTGATATATAATGACAAGGGGAAAAAACCTGAACGGTTATTTGAAAGGCTCATTGGTTATCAGGCAAATGCATCATCTTTAGATCATTGTGAGCTTGATGGTGCTAAGGCACTTAAAACGGATGAAATGACTGAGTGGGGCCGTTTGATGATTGAGCTTAATAATCAGTATGGGGTGAAGATACTGGGTGGGTGTTGTGGAACCAATGGTGATCATCTGCGATATCTTGTTGAAAATAAAAAATAAAAAATAAAAAATAAAAAATAAAAAATAAAAAATAAAAAATAAAATGCAGAAAAAGTTCTGTATTTTGTCATCCCTGTCTGCTGCTGATCTCCAATAATGACACAACCGGCATGTATGCCAGACTGTTTTATATTATTAGTGAGCCAATAATTCACTCTATACAATACTGCACCTCCTTGTCGCTAAATCTTCACTATCAATTAATAGAAATAGCCGTTAATTACACCATTTTCAGTTTCATTTCAGTTTCAACTAATATACTCATCGCCAAAAATATGAAATGGAAACAAAATGAAATTAAAAAATTCTCTCAAATTTTCTGCACTATTAATGATGAAATTGTGCTTATTACCCAATTTAAGTTTTGCAGTTTCAAAAGATTTTGTGAACTTGTTGGACAATATCATCGAACAGCAACCCGAACAACAAATCATACAGGGGATTCAGGAACTTCATTCGGCCAATCATACCTTATCTAATAGCTGGATTTCAGGGGATGTAGAATTAATCGTTCATCATGAAAATGATGCCTTAACGGATAATGATGACTATAAAAACTGGCAGGTCGGTGTTGAATTCCCAATTTGGCTCCCTGACCAGAAGAATGCTCAAAAACAGGTGACAGCAAGCTATGGACAGGAATTATCTGCTCAGCAGCATTATCTCAGATGGCTGGCTTCAAACAACCTCAGAAGATTGGCCTGGAACCAGCAAATAGCCACAATTGAAGTTGAAGCTGCTCGTTCCGCATTGCAAAAAAGTCAATCTTTAAAGCATAAAGTTCAGCAAAAAGTCAAAGCGGGAGAAAGTCCAAGAATTGATTTACTGTTAGCTAACAAGGCCGTTTCAAAACAACAAAATCAATTAGTACAGAAACAAAGTCACCTCACGATTAGTCAGAATCAGTTTCAGAAATGGACACAAACCAGGCAGCTTCCGCAAAGCATTCAGGAAAGGACACTGTCTCCTGTTTCTTTGGACCAGCACCCTAAAATTATCAAATTGAATTCAACGCTGCAAATATCCCAGGCTCAATTAGAAAAAATCAAATCGTTTAAAAAAGAAAGCCCGCGTTTATTTCTGGGAGCACAAAATGATAAAGATCGAAATAGTGAAAATACATCTTTAATGTTTGAAGTCTCTATTCCACTGGGTATGAACCCGGGTTATTCACCAAAAATAGCACAAGAGAAGCGTAATCTTTATGAAAAGCAGGCGCTTGTAGATAAGGCAAAGATGCAAATTGAGCTGGAAATTTTTCAGGCCCAGCAAACGTTAGCGTCAGCCAAACAAAGTATTCATTTTTCAAAACAGCAATATGACATCAGTCAGGAGGCATTGACAATGTCAGAATCAGCCTATCAATTAGGTGAAATAAATATTCAAAATTTATTATTAGTTCAGCAGCAATCAGCAGAGGCAAAATTAAATTATAAATTAGTACAGGCACGTACAGGTCAGGCAATTGCAGACTTGAATCAGATATCAGGACACATATTAGGAACACAACAATAATGCTTAATTTAAATACCAGAACTTTAATTTTATCCAGTTGTTTGATAATAACAGGCTTTTCTCAAATAACTCTTGCTAATGAGTCTGCAAATGGATTGATACTGAACAGCTCTCAGCAGTCTGCAATGGGTATGCAAACTCATTTGGCAAAGCAGATTGATTTAGTGCCCAGTGCTATTTATCCTGCTCAGGCAACGATCCCGCTGCAAACTATTCGCAGTGTTTCGAGCCCTCTTTCAGGACAGATTATAAAACTGAACTATGTCCATGGTCCAATTCAGAAAGGACAGGTGATTGCAGAAATAGAAAGTCCTGAGTTGTTAAAAGTACAGGAATTATTCCTGGCCACTGTGTCGGATTTAACGATTAGCCAGCAGAATTTAAACAGAGCACGGCAGCTCAATAAAAGCGGTGTGTCTTCGACTAAACAACTCCAGCAGGCACTTTCAGAAGTTAAAAAGCTATCATTAAAAAAAGCACAATTTAAAAAGAATCTGTTACTTATCGGTATGGCTGATTCCGCTATTAAAAATTTGGAAACAACACGCCAGCTACAACCTGCCAATTTGAATATTACATCACCGATTGATGGTCAGTTATTTGATTTGGGAGTAAGGCTTGGAGAACGAGTTGCTCAAAATCAAAGCATTATTTCTCTTGGGGAAACCAACCCCATTATCCTGGTGGTCCGTGTCCCTGTAGAAACCGCAAATGATATGGATGAAGGGCAAAAAGTCGAAGTGCTTCCTCATAGTAGAAACGGCGAGGTAAAGCACATTGATATGATGGTTGATCCCATGACCCAGTCGGTTGATATTCATATTAAAGTCCAGAATGATGACAATAAGCTGCGTTCAGGTCAATTATTTAAAGTACGTTTTTTAACAGAAACAAAGGACACAACTTATCAGATATCTGCCAATGCCATCAGTCAATATAATGGCAAAACAGTGGTCTTCATTAAACAAAAAGTACAACAAAATGGACAGGAAAAAGAAGCCATTCAGGCACTGCCTATTCAGGTAGTCAACATTACTGATAAACAATTATATTTTATACCTGAAACAAGGCAAACAATACCTCTCACTATTTATACTAAAGGTTCCACGGCAATTAAATCTGCTATGGACGCTGCTAATGATTCTGCCAGCGAATAAGGAAAAAAAATATGTTAGCTAAAATATTACAATTTTTTCTTATTCAAAGAACACTGGTGGTCCTGATTGTTTTTGCGATCCTTGCCGGTGGCTGGCAAGCGTTCCAGAAAATTCCCATTGATGCTTTCCCGGATGTTTCTCCGGCTCAGGTAAAAATGATTTTTAAAGCACCCGGAATGACACCTTCTGAAGTAGAGCAAAGGATCATCGCACCTTTAGAGCTTGAATTATTAGGCCTGCCCAAGCAAAAAATTCTTCGCTCTTTAGCCAAATACGGAATTGCAGACATTACGCTGGATTTTAACGAAGGTACGGATATTTACTGGGCTCGCCAACTGGTATCTGAAAGGCTCAATAATATGGATTTACCACAGGGGGTCACCGGTGGTATGGCACCGCTTTCAACACCCTTGAGTGATATTTTTATGTTTACCATTGAGGGCGATAGTCTCAATAATATGGAAAAACGTGATTTATTAGACTGGGTTATCCGTCCGGCACTACGCTCTGTGCCTGGTGTTGCGGATGTCAATGTTTTAGGTGGTTTTGCCAGAACCTATGTGGTTAAACCTGACTATTTAAAATTACAAACCTATCATGTCAGCATTGATCAGCTGATTAAATCACTGCAGGAGAATAACAAAAATGATGGGGCGGGTCGTCTCAATCAAGGTGAAGAAGTACTACTGGTTCGTACTCAGGGCAATTTGACTAATATTGATGATATAGAACATATTGTCGTCGATTATAACAACAATGTTGCAATTACAGTTAAGGATCTGGCTAAGGTTGAAATAGATTCTCTATACCGGAATGGTGCGGTGAGTCAGAATGGTCAGCAGGAAGCCGTTCAAGGTCTGGTCATGGCTTTAAAAGGCGCCAATGCCCGTGAAGTTATTTCAGGTATAGAAGCGCGCTTAAAAGAATTAGAGTCAGCATTCCCTAAAGGTATTTCTGTATCTGTTTTTTATAATCGCAGTGACCTGGTGAATACCGCTATTTTTGGCGTGTCTAAATCTTTGGCAGAAGCGGTTATATTGATCATGATTGTATTACTGCTTTTCTTAGGCAATCTAAGAGCCGCTATTACAGTGGCGTTAATTTTGCCGCTTGCTGCTTTAATGACCTTCATTCTTATGCGCTGGTTTGGATTGTCAGCCAATTTAATGTCTCTTGGCGGTTTGACAATCGCCATCGGAATGTTAGTGGATGCAGCGGTTGTTGTCATTGAAAACATCGTATCACATCAGGAAAAGGATGCTGAAAAATCACAAGGTCAGTTACCCAAAATGCATATTATCTTCCGTGCATTAAAAGAAGTTTCTGTTCCTGTTATTTCCGGTATTCTAATTATTATGACAGTTTTCCTGCCATTACTTACCCTGGAAGGTTTAGAAGGAAAATTGTTTGTCCCTGTGGCCTTGACCATTATTTTTGCTCTGGGCAGTTCGTTACTTTTATCGCTAACCATTATTCCAACCTTATCTTCTTTTATATTAGGGAAACCATCCCATCAGGAGCCCTGGTTGATCCGTAAATTACTGGCCATTTACCAACCGGTTCTTAAATGGAGTTTAACGCACGATAAGGTCATTGTTTCCGGTGCCATTGCCACATTGATATTTGCCGGCGTTATTTATACGCAGGTTGGCAAAACGTTTATTCCGCAAATGGATGAAGGTTATATTGTGATGCAAATTGAAAAATCGCCCTCAATCAGTCTAAATAAATCAACTGAAATGGATCTGTATATTCAAAAAACCATTATGGATAAGGTGCCTGAGGTCATCCGAATGGTGGGTCGGGTGGGTTCTGATGAAATAGGCATGGATCCCATGGGACTCAATGATACTGATGTCTTTCTAATGCTTAAACCCACTTCCGAATGGCGTATGCAGAGCAAAGATGAACTCATTGCTTCGATACGTGAAGTATTAGACACTCAGTTTCCCGGGATTAACTATGCTTTTACACAACCGATTCAAATGCGTGTTGATGAAATGCTGACCGGTGCCAGAGGTGATGTGGCTATCAAAATTTTTGGTGATAATGCCGATGAACTGAACCTGGTGGCTAAAGAGATGGTGACTATGGTTAAATCAATTCCCGGTGCAGAAGACGTTAACACCCAGATGAATGAGGGCCTGCGTTATCTGCAGCTCAAAGTAAACCGTGATATGGCGGGACGCCTGGGATTAACCGTAGATCAAGTGGAAGCGATACTGAGAGCACAAATCAATGGCCTGGAAACCGGTATTATTTATGAAGGTATTAGACGTATACCGCTCATGCTGCGTGCCCCGGAATCCTATAAAGCATCACGCTTTGAAATGCTGCAGCAGCCCATCACTATTGAGACACCTCAGGGTATGGAAACCGTTATGTTAAGTCAGTTAGTGGATGCCAATTCGACAGAAGGACCTGTTTCGATTAAAAGAGAACAAAGTAAACGTTTTTCAGTAGTTGTGGCTAATGTGGCAGGGCGAGATCTGGTGAGTTTTGTTGAAGAAGCGAAACAAAAATCGAAATCACTGGTCATCCCAGCGGGATACTATTTTGAATGGGGTGGTAAATTTGAAAACCAGCAACGGGCGGCGCAAAAACTGTCTATTGTTGTACCCGTGGCATTAGTACTCATTTTTCTTATCCTGTTCAGTACCTTTGGCTCCATTCCTCAGGCAATGATGGTACTGGTTAATGTTCCCTTTGCGTTAATTGGTGGCATTGTTGCCTTATGGTTAACCGGAGAATATCTATCGGTTCCTGCTTCGGTTGGCTTTATTGCATTGTTAGGTATTGCTGTTCTCAATGGTGTCGTCATGATTACTTACTTTAATCAATTATTAGCGAAAGGCCTGAACCTCGCAGAAGTGGTGATTGAAGGGGCTTTAAGAAGACTCAGACCTGTATTAATGACGGCTTCGATTGCCGCTTTAGGACTCGTGCCTTTAGTCTTTGCAACAGGACCTGGTTCAGAAATTCAAAGACCTCTGGCGATTGTGGTTATTGGTGGATTAATCAGTTCGACACTTTTAACTTTGCTGATTTTACCCATTATTTTTAAACGTTTTGTTCAATATTCTTAAAGGGATCTACTTATGAAAAAGTGTATTTTAAAATTAATTCTCGATGAAGATCTCTATGATGAAATGACTGATAGTCTACAGACGTTCCCACGAAGAGAATTAGAATTTATGGGGTTTTCAGTGCAGGCTCATACGCAATCTCTGGAAAATATCAGTGAACAGGTCTCAGGGTTTAAGCAAAAGATGCTTATTGAAATCACCACAGATGAAAATGAAGCCGGAGAAATTTACCAGTATGTTAAAGAGAGCTTAAGTGAAGCGGTATTTGAAGTACAATTATCTCCTTTGATGAATTTTTTATAATAACGCTAATTATTACATGAAGAATGTTTTTATGAAAAAAATCAAGATGTTCATCGTAGTCACAATATTGTTTATTTTCCAGGTTTTAAGTTTTCAATCAGCCAGAGCCGGATTACTCTATCCGGTTGACATCGATAGTCAACCGGTACAAGTAAGAATATTTGGAATTAAAATTAAAAAACACGATAAAAAAGCGCTATTAAGCGGTCAGATAAAACGCCGTTCTTATAATTCACATGTTGTACCCGGTCATATTTATTATTCAATCTTTAATGGTAATGGACAGACGATTAAAGAGGGAATAGTAAACTATTCTGCCAGTTTATCATTGCGACGTCTGAAACAAGGCAGCTATTTTAGTTTTGAAATACCTGACAGTCTGCCTGAAGGAAGTCGTATTAGACTGGGCTGGCAAAAAAAAAGTATTAGTTGCGCTGATACCATTAGCAGGTCAGAACCCAGATATCAGGGATATCCTGAATAGTGACGATTTTTGATTTCAAGAGATTACAAAGGCTTGAAAAACATTAGGAATATGTAGGATTCGTTTTAATAATGGCTCACATTGAGTCTGTGAATCAATTTCAAATGATAACTCCATCGATACAGACTGATCAATAATATCTGTTTCTGTATTTGCTTTAAGAACATTGACCTGTTCCTGATTCAGTACGGTGGTAATATCCTGTAATAAACCCTGTCGATCAAATGCATCAATATGTATATTTACTTTTTCTTTAGGGGACTGTTCCCCCCAGCATAACTCAAGTAATTTTTGATTTTCATTATGATGATTATATTCAACCTTTATGAGGGGACAATCAATATGATGGATGCGTATGCTTGTATCGGCTAATAATTCACCAATTATTCTGTCACCTACCTGAGGTTCACAACAGTTTGCCAAAGAGACCTTGTGATTACCAATTCCCTGCAGGTGTTTACTTGAAACCACCAGATTATTTTCATCATCTTTAAACTGTGATTTAAACCATTGACGAATACGTGATTTCGAATGAATAGTATTGACATAATGTTTACGATGATCGAGCCAGTAGAGGTGAGGTGATGAATTCTCATCGGTTAAAATCTCAATACATTCACCTGAACGAATGGGATAACTTAAGGGGACTCTATGACCGTTAACGATTGCACCAATACACTGATGACCGACTTCAGTATGAATGGCATAGGCAAAGTCTAATGCTGTGGCACCAGAGGGTAAATTAATCACTTCTTTTTTTGGTGTGAGAACCAGCACACGATCACTAAAGAGTTCTGTTTTAAACTCTTCTAATAAGGTATCGTTATCAATTCGATTATCTAATAATCGACGTAATGTGGAGATTGTTTTTTCTAAGGCGATATCTTGATTACTACCTTCCTTGTAACGCCAGTGAGCAGCGACACCATGCTCGGCAAAATCATGCATTTCCTGAGTGCGTATCTGAATTTCAATTACCTGATTATCTGGTCCAATGATTGCCGTATGAATAGATTGATAAGCATTATCTTTAGGATTAGCAATATAGTCATCAAATTCATGTGGTAAGTGCTGCCATTGGTTGTGGATGATACCAAGGATCAGATAACATTGCGGGAGATCGGTGGCAATAATGCGAACCGCTAATAGATCGGCCAGTTCATGCCACTGTATATTCTTTTTCTGCATTTTCTTCCAGATACTATAGAGATGTTTTGGGCGGCCATACATCTGTGCTGTAATACTGTCTTGAGCAAGAATATTTTCTAAGTGATGGACAAATTGTTCAATATAGATTTCTCTGTCAGAACGCTTATCAGCCATTGATTTAGCTAAATCTTTATAGGATTGGGTATCAATATAACGAAATGCCAGATCTTCCATTTCCCATTTGAGATTGGAAACACCTAATCGATTTGCCAATGGTGCATAAATATCCATGGTTTCCTGAGTGATACATTGTTGTATCATTTTACTTTCGTTATTGAGTGTTCTGAGACGTTGAATACGAAAGGCTAATTTAATTAGGACGGCGCGTACATCATCTACAGTGGCCAATAACATTCGATGTAATGATTCTGCCTCAGCAGGAATATAGGCGAGATGTTCTGAACATTCTTTAAACGTATTTAACCAGTTAACATGTTTGACCAGGTTGGCAATAGACGGATTAAACTGCTGATCAATGGTATAGTTATCCAGAGAGTCTCTTAAGCGAGGATCACTTAATAAGGCGGCAATTAATGTTTCAGCATCAACACCGAGATGCTTTAAAATTAAAGAAATATCCAGAGCACTGCTACGGGAATCTTCTGGATCAAAGGCAGAAAAAACAAAAGAAAGTGCTTGTTTTAACTGTTTCAGATGTTCAGCATCAATGATGCCGCTGGCGAGTTGCTCAAAAAGTCTGGTTTTATCATGTGTATCAACAACACCATTGAATTGACTGTGTTTCATAAAGTAATGTCTATCTTCTCATTTTAATCGGTTATTTGTATACTTTTTTATCCAGGCCAAACTTTTGCATTTTATCATAGAGTGTTTTTCTTGGCAGCCCAAGTAATGACATAGTATCTTTAATAATTCCTCCTGAATCGGCAAGCGCTTCTTTTATTAATGCCCGTTCAAAAACTTCGACATGCTCAGGTAATGTCATAGGTGTGCATGGATTTTTTTGTGTGTTTTCATCAAGTTTTGAAATACATTCGTCACCTAATAGTACATAGCGTTCAGCCAGATTGCGTAATTCACGAATGTTTCCTGGCCAGCTGAAGGCCATGAGTCTTTGATTGGAATTTTGTTGAATGATCGGTACTTCTCTGCCATAACGGACAGAAGAAATAAGCAAAAAGTGTTTAAATAAAAGGGGAATATCCTCTCGGCGATCACGTAAAGGGGGAATGTCCAGTTTTACTACATTGAGTCGATAATAAAGATCTTCACGAAACTCACCTTTATCCGCTAAATCTCTTAAATCAACTTTTGAAGCGGCAATAACTCGTATGTCAAGCTCAATTGTTTCATTAGAACCCAAGCGTTCCAGAGAATGTTCCTGAAGAATACGTAATAAGCGAACCTGTGCAACTAATGGCATGGATTCAATCTCATCCAGAAAAATAGTACCTCCTTTGGCATATTCAAATTTGCCGGAACGTTGTGTTTCTGCTCCGGTAAATGCACCTTTTTCGTGACCAAAGAGTTCACTTTCTATGAGATTTTCAGGAATAGCGCCACAATTAATGGCAACAAATTTATTATCATGACGTTTACTTTGCTTATGTAGTGAACGTGCAATCAACTCCTTTCCGGTACCTGTTTCACCCATTAACAAAATATCGGCATCAGTATCTGACACTTTTTTAATGGTGTTACGTAAGGTCTGCATAATTTGACTGGTACCAATAATTCGCGGCCCAAGCACATCTTGAACTTCCAGTTCAGTTTTAAGGTGACGGTTTTCTATTGTAAGCCTGCGTTTATCCAGTGCGCGACGTACACTATCAAGTAGTCGATCGGTAGAAAAGGGTTTTTCAATAAAATCATAAGCACCGATACGCATCGCACCAACTGCCATGGATATATCGCCATGACCTGTAATGAGTATGACGGGTAATTCGCTGTCAAGTTTTTGTACTTCCTGAAGCAGGCTTAATCCATCCATGCCGGGTAAGCGGATATCACATATGATAATACCCGGCCAATGAATATCTATTTTTGAAAGTGCATCTTCTGCTTTTTCAAATAACTCAACATTATAACCTTCGAGCTCTAAGGTTTGTTGGTTTGCTAAACGAAGATCATATTCATCATCAATAAAAAAAATATTGGTGAGTTCTTTGTTCATATTTTACTCTGCTATTAATAAAGAGATCGTGAATCTTGCACCACCAGAAGGTAAATTACAGACTGACAATTTACCTTTCATGATATCCATGATTCTTGCTGATATTGATAAACCAAGTCCGAGCCCCGTTTTTTTAGTGGTAAAAAATGGGTCAAATATTTTTTCAATGTGCTTTAACTCTATTCCCAGACCATTATCATCAACATGAATTAAAGCACATTGATTTTTTTGTTGTATGTGTATAATCACTTTACCTTGATTTTTATCTTCAATTGCCTGCATGGCATTGTTAATCAGATTGATTAATATCTGCTCGAGTTGAATAATATCAGCACGAACTTTTAAGTCGGGCAAATTATTCTGAATACTAATTACGGAACTGCTGTTTTTATACCGATGGCTCACGATATCAATAGCTGACTTGATCACGTGTTGTATGCTGACAATTTCCATCATCTGATTTGATTTACGGGAAAAAAATTTAAGCTGTGAACTGATTTTACTCATACGTTTTGTCAGCTGAACTATCCGACACAAATTTTCATCAACCTGTGTAAATTTATTCATACTCAAAAATTTACGAGCATTATCTGTATAACTATGAATCGCTGCCAGAGGATTATTTAACTCATGACTAATACTTGCGGACATTTGCCCTAAAACGGCTAATTTTGCCGTTTGAATTAATTCATCCTGTGTTTCTCGCAGTGTTTTTTCAGTACGTTTTCGCTCATCAATCTCATGAGTCAGGTCTGTGGTTCTGACGGCAACCTGATGTTCAAGCTGCTTTTGTGCTTCCTGTTGAAAGTGTTCTCTTTCCTGCCTGCGTTTCAGGCGTTGCCAGACAAGAAAGCTCACCAGTAAAGAGACTATTAGAATTAATAATATAACGATACTTGTATTGAATTGTTTTTTTCGAAGTTCACTCAGTGGTGCCAGAATCATAACATCCCAACCTGCATAGGGCATGTTTTTCTGTATGGCAAAATATTCCTTATTACGATTCACTGCATTATCGTTAATTTTGAGAATTGAGCTTTGTGAAGAAACTGAACGTAATTCATTAATATCCATGTTTTTTATTTTAACGCCATTGTAGCGTTGACTGTCATGAATTTTTTTAAGTGTTTCTGTCGATAAAGGTTTGATACTTTGATATAACCACTTTGGCTGTGTAGTAATAAAGGTAATACCCTGTGGATCACTCACGATAAACTGGATTTTTCGATTGGACCAGTTTAATTCGATATTGGATAAATCCATTTTTACCACAATAACACCCAGATGATGTGTGGCATAAATAATAGGATAAGCAAAATAATAGCCGCGTTTTCCTGATGTGGAGCCCAGTGCAAAATAGCGGCCAGTTTTACCTTGCATTGCTTCAATAAAATAAGGTCGAAAACTAAAATTCTGATTGTTAAAGGTTTGCTCTTTTTGCCAGTTACTGGCGGCCAGAGTTAATCCATCTGAATTCATTAGATAGGTATCTGAAGCACCAATAATGGTATTAATGTCCTCTAAAAAGTGGTTTACGATATCGATACGGGGACTACTATCAGGTTGTTTAAGGAGATCAACTAATAACATATTTTTTGATATCAGTTGTGGAATAAATTGAAAGCGTGCCAGACGGGCATCAAGGTGACTGACAAATTGATCAAGTTGCTGCTGACTATTAATATGGAGCTTTTCAATGCCGAATTTCCAGCTGTAATAACCGCCGGCCCAGGTTACTATTATCATCACCAGAACTGCAAATAAAACCACTGAGGTTTTAAATAAGTACGGTTTTTTTATTGGCATAATGAAATTAATATTCAGCTGATATTGGTTTATATCATAGTTTAATCATCCCCATTTTTCCAGAGAGTGATGAATCAGCCCTGTACCATCTATTTAGCTACTTCCTGTTAATTTATCAATGGTATTGTTGGTAAATTTAATATGGGAAGAGTCATTTAGGGTGAGTTTATGCCCATTTATTTATCCAGATGGGTGGCTGGCCACCCATCTGGATAATCTAAATAAATAAAATATTCTAATTAAATGCTTAAATATCAATTGTCTATAAAGTAATTTAGTTGCTTTGCATTGTATGGCATAAATAATGATAGTTATTTGAATGAAGTTCTATATCAAAATTAACTATTGTAATAAATATTAAAACAATCACATTAGGGGTATAAAATGAGAAAAATTCTATCAGGTGTTATCATTTCATCAACACTAGCAGTTACCAGCATGTCTGCACTGGCAAACTGTGATCCCGGTGAACTTGTTATTAAGTTCGTAAACGCTTAATGAGCAGCGTTCTTGACTTTATCTAATGCTGATTTTTAAAATTCCAGGGAAGCAACTCTTCCAGTTTTTCCACCGTATC
>JAHXHI010000124.1 GCA_025656775.1 gamma proteobacterium symbiont of Bathyaustriella thionipta | reverse complement strand
CCTTAAGCGAAAGCGTAAATTAGCTGCTCTGGATGATAATTTCAGGGCTGAAATTTTATTAGGGCAGCATTTATAATGCTCTTACCCTGCACTCAAGCAGGTTTTTATCGTTCTCAAACTGATCTCATCACTCCGGATAACCATCACAGTGATTATGATGCGATAAAGCACTCTCATCCCTACCCTTTTCTCAATCCATCGGAAAATAAAAATGATATTGGTCAGATAGCCCACTATCAAATCAGTGAGACTTTAGGTCAGGGAGGAATGGGCTATGTTTTTAAGGCGCATGATTCTCAACTGCATAGAACCGTGGCTTTAAAAGTAATGAAGCCTGAGCTAAGCCACCAGATTAACGCAAAAACTCGTTTTCTCCATGAAGCCCGCTCAATGGCATCAATCAATAGTGATAATGTCGCCATTATTCATCAGGTGGGTGAAGAAAATAACACGCCTTTTCTTGCAATGGAGTTTCTTGAGGGACAACCAATGGATCGCTGGATTCAGTCTCATCCCTCAACACCAACCGAAACGATCATAAAATGGGGCATCCAAATTTGTGAGGGGCTAATCCCTGCCCATGCAAAAAACCTCATCCATCGTGACATTAAGCCGG
This sequence comes from gamma proteobacterium symbiont of Bathyaustriella thionipta, assembly GCA_025656775.1. Taxonomy (GTDB): domain Bacteria; phylum Pseudomonadota; class Gammaproteobacteria; order GRL18; family GRL18; genus GRL18. The sequence continues at coordinate 17,274 of JAHXHI010000124.1, read as the reverse complement.
CTAATCTCTGGATTGAAGCGCCTGATGAGCGTATTAAGCTCCTTGATTTTGGTTTAGCCTATGCACTGGATTCAAGTGATCAGTTAACCCAGACAGGTTATATTCTGGGTACTTTAGAGTATATGTCACCGGAACAAATTGAAGCCGGTCTTATTGATACTCGTTCTGATCTGTTCAGTCTTGGCTGTGTGCTTTATCAGTTAGCCAGTAACTTTTCACCTTTTTCGGGCTCCTCACAGCTTTCTGTGTTAAAAAATATTGCGACCATAACACCTCTGCCTTTACAGCAGATCAGGCATGACATTCCTCAGTCACTGAGCTTATTAATTAATCAACTATTGTGTAAATCACCTGATGCACGTCCGGCTTCTGCACATGAAGTCTGTTTACGACTCAAAAAAATTGCACAACAACTCGATGTCAACAATGGTCTCGATTCTCTTTCCAATAAAAGACTTGCCACTAAAACAACGCTCTATTCATCATCTAAAACGAAATCCAGGTATTTTATTTTTTCGTTTTTTTTCATCTCTGCACTGTTATTTTTTATATTTTCAAGTCAATCTTCTACCGATACGATAACACCCGTTTCTGTATCCCAGGTTGAAACGAATCATTTAGATAATCGTTCCTCAGCAGAAGCAAGTTATGAAGAAGACACAGTTGATAGTGAATTAACAGCAATAGAAGATGGCTATACGATTAACGAAAGTAAAATTGAGCAGATGTCGCTACAGGAATCAGTAGAAGAGCCCCCCACCAGACCCGTTCGTGTTGCCAACAGGGGTTCACTTGAAACTTATAACCCCCCTTATCCTCGCCCAATGCCTCCCCCTGAACATCATAGACCACCACATCCTCCACCCGGACCGTTTAATAAAAATGGCAGACCGCCAGGACCACCGCCACGCCCACCACAAAGATAAATCCGTGTGTTATTAATAAGGCTTCAAACTAATGACCTTAACTTCTGAGTCATTAATGCGCCATTTCAGATCAAAGTCATACACTTTTGTTGAGTATATTTTATCAATTTTTTTATAGTAATACGCTCTATGATCAAGTGCTAACAGCTGTGAAATAAATTCTTTAATTTGCGGAAATTTTTTATCTGCAATTTGACAGTCATTCTCTGCTTCGTGTGAATAAAAAATATGAAGCTTTTGTTCGTTAATATGATCGGTGAAGCCGCCTTTTGCATCAGGAATACTATCGCTATAAGGAACATAGGGCTTTATATCAATAACAGGTGTTTGATCCATTAGATCAGCACCTTTCACATGAATAAATAGTTTTCCATTGTTCTGCTTGATTGAATCCAGCTCAACCAATGATAAACCAAGCGGGTTGGGACGAAAGCTGGCGCGAGTTGCAAACACGCCAAAACGCTGCCTGCCGTCCAGTCTGGGTGGTTTTACTGTCGTATTCCACCCTTTATCCACATGTTTATGAAAGATAAAACCAAGCCAGAGATGTGAAAAGTCTTCCAGTCCTCTGGTTATTTCAATATCATTATAGGGTGGCAGCAATTCAATGGATGCCGTTGAGGCAGTCACTAATCCAGACTGCCTCGGAATGGCAAATTTATCTTTATAACAGGAGTGTACAATGCCTACTGTCTCAAATGTATATTGCATTTGTTGACGTTTATGGCTTCGGTAATGCGTTTGCTAAACGACGTGTTTCCTGTAACAATTCTGAGATCGAATTCCCCAGACAGGTGAAATGCCCCATCTTACGGCCTGCTCTTGCTTCTCGCTTACCATATAAATGCAATTTGACATTTGGGTTTGATAGCAGCTGCGCCCAGTCTGGCTCGCCATTTGACCAGATATCACCCAGAATATTAAACATCACTACCGGTGATAGAAGCTCCACACTGCCTGCAGGCAGACCGCACATCATTCTTACCTGCTGCTCAAATTGTGATGTTTTACAGGCATCAATCGTATAATGTCCACTATTATGGGGACGAGGTGCCACTTCATTAATCAGTAAACGATCATCGGTTGTATAGAAAAATTCAACCGCCATAATACCGCAATATTCCAGCTTCTCTGAAAACTGTGACGCTTCATTAATTGCAATATCAAGAATGCGTTTAGGTAAACTACTCGGTACTGCCGTGTATTCAAGAATACCATTCACATGATGATTTTCACCTACTGGATAACAGGTAATCTCACCCTCATCAGAACGTGCTAAAACAACTGAAACCTCAGATGCCAGGTTGACTTTTTCTTCAAGTACACAGTGCACTGAGCCCATGGCTTCAAATGCACTAATTGCTTCATCAAGATTATTAACAATCGCCTGCCCTTTGCCGTCATAACCGAAACTGGCCACTTTTAAAATAGCAGTACCGCCAATTTGTGTTAAGGCAAAGTCGAGTTCATCTTTTTCATAAACAGGGAAAAAGCGTGCTGTTTCAAAGCCGTTATCAGCAAGAAACGTTTTTTCTGCAATTCGATTCTGGGCAATTTCAACCGCTGCAGCCGAAGGTCTTACTGGAATACTTTGTTCCAGTTTTCTTAATGTTTCAGAAGGAATATTTTCAAACTCAGTGGTAATGGCATCACAATTATTAGCCAATTGCTCCATTGCCCAGTGATCACTATACGAAGCATGAATATGTTCATCTGCTATCCGCCCTGCAGGACTATCAGGATCAGGATCAAGTACAATAACATGATAGCCCATCGCATGCGCAGCCATAACAAACATTCTTCCCAGCTGACCACCGCCGAGCATGCCGAGTGTTTTTCCTGGCAGAATCATGATGCAAACCTCATCGTTTGTTTTATATAAAAGTTATATAAAGGTGTTTATATTAAATCGTTTAATGTTTCAAACAACTCACACAAAAATAAGTCCCACTACGAGATGAATCTCCAGTGGCACGAAACTAACAGGGTAATTCCATTTCAAGAACAGTTTGTGCCTGCTTTTCTCTGAATGTGTATAGTTTATCAGCTATTTCTTTATCTTCAACCGATAGCATTGAAGCCGCATATAAGCCAGCATTCGCAGCACCCGCTTCGCCAATAGCGAAGGTAGCCACAGGTATCCCTTTAGGCATCTGTACGATAGATAATAATGAATCCATTCCTTTTAAATAACGTGAATTAACAGGTACACCTAATATTGGAATGGTTGTTTTTGCTGCCAGCATTCCTGGCAGATGTGCAGCACCTCCTGCTCCGGCAATAATACACTTCAGGCCTCTGTCTCTTGCCTGCTCTGCATATTGATATAATAAATCAGGTGTTCGGTGCGCTGAGACTACTTTTGCTTCATAGGCTATGTCCAGGTCCTCGAGTTGCTGACAGGCATTTTTCATGACTTCCCAGTCACTATTGCTGCCCATCACAACACCAACCACCGGTTTTTTATTACTACTCATAATATTTCCACAAAGCACGACTCCAAATAATTAAAATCCTGCTTTTTGCTTTTAATTATCCTCGCAGAGAGAATAATTGTTAATCTGATAAAACAGAAAAAGGACGGCGATGCCGTCCTCTTTCTTTAATCAAAGAGAAAAATCTCTTTATAATATGCTTCTTATTAAGAAATCTTTGTTAAGAAACCTTAGGATCAAGTTCGCCACTTGCATAACGACCAATCATAGTTTCTAAAGTCTGAACCTTAATCTTTGATGCATGACCAGCACTGCCAAAGGCTTCAAAACGTGCTTTACAAATTCCTGACATTGCTGCTGTAGAAGCTTTAAGGAATTTACGTGGGTCAAAGTTAGCGGTATTTTCAGCCATAAATTTACGCACAGAACCCGTAGAAGCCATACGTAAATCAGTATCAATATTCACTTTACGAACACCGTTTTTAATACCTTCAACGATTTCATCAACTGGCACACCATAAGTCTGTCCCATGTCACCACCATAATTATTGATGATTTCTAACCAGTCCTGAGGAACCGAAGAAGAACCATGCATAACCAGATGAGTATCAGGAATACGTTTGTGAATTTCCACAATACGGTCAATACGCAGTACATCACCTTCTGGCTCTTTGGTGAATTTGTAAGCACCATGAGAAGTACCGATTGCGATAGCCAGTGCATCAACACCGGTTTCTTTTACAAATGTAGCAGCTTCTTCAGGATCGGTTAACAACATATCCATGTCCAGCTTGCCTTCAGCACCATGACCGTCTTCTTCACCCATCATGCCGGTTTCAAGCGAGCCTAAACAACCCAGTTCGCCTTCAACTGAAACACCGCCAGCGTGAGCCATTTTAACCACTTCAAGAGTAGTATTTGAATTATATTCAAAGCTTGAAGGAGTCTTCATATCAGCCATCAAAGAACCATCCATCATGACTGATGTAAAGCCTGACTGAATAGAACGTAAACAGACTGCCGGCTCTGAACCGTGATCCTGATGCATAACAACAGGAATATGCGGATACATTTCAACGGCCGCTTCAATTAAGTGACGTAGGAATGGTTCGCCTGCGTAAGAGCGAGCACCTGCAGAACCCTGCATGATAACTGGAGAATCTGTTGCATCTGCAGCTTGCATGATGGCATGAACCTGCTCCATGTTGTTCACATTAAAAGCGGGTAGACCGAAGCTGTTTTCTGCTGCATAGTCCAGTAATTGACGCATTGAAATCAAGGCCATTTTGGCTCTCCTTTTATTCTAAATAAATTAATTCTAAATAGTTTAATCTAAGTTATAGTCATTGCACTTATTTATAACAACCAATGTGATAGAAACAAATGCAGAAAATCTTTATTGTTTACTCTTTAAAGTCAGGTTCCACTAACTCACCGACAGTGACTATCTTCATCGCATTGGTACCACCCATAACACCGGCTAAATCGCCCTTTGTTATGATCACCTTATCACCGTCTCTGACGGAACCGCGACGTTTAAGTTCATCAATCACTTCCATATTTAATGTCGCATGATCGGTTGTTGTTATATCGAAACTAACAGGAACTACCCCACGATAAAGCGTCACTTTTCGGCGCGTATCAACATGACCAGTAAAGGCAAAAATTGGAATACCAGAACCAATACGAGACATCCACAATGTGGTCGAACCTGACTCGGTTAAGGCAACAATTGCTTTTACTTTCAGGTGATTAGCAGTATACATCGTGGACATAGCAATCGCTTCATCAACATTCGAAAACTCGGTATGAATACGATGATCAGATTGACTGACCTGACGTTCTTTTTCTGCTTTGCGACAAATTCTATCCATTGCAATAATCGCTTTTTCAGGAAATTTACCGGCTGCTGTCTCGGCTGAAAGCATGACTGCATCGGTGCCGTCTAATACTGCATTTGCCACATCAAAAACTTCGGCCCGGGTCGGTATCTGATTTTCAATCATTGACTCCATCATCTGAGTAGCCGTAATAACGACCCGATTCATGGTTCGACCTAAACTGATCAGGCGTTTTTGTATTGGCGGTAATGATGCATCACCAATCTCGACACCTAAATCACCACGAGCAATCATAATTGCATCTGAGGCTTCTATTATTTCTTCAATACAATCGAGTGCTTCTGCACGCTCAATTTTGGCAACTAATCCACCATGCCCACCTGCATCTCTTAAAAGCTTTCTGGCAAGATGGATATCATCAGCACAAACAGGAAACGAAACAGCCAGATAGTCTGCTCCCATTTGCGCTGCTGTTTTAATATCTTTTTTATCTTTTTTACTTAAAGCGGGTGCAGATAATCCACCACCTTGTAAGTTAATACCTTTGCGATCGGATAATTTTCCACCGACAACAACACGACAAACTACTTCATGCTCTTCAACGCGATCGACCCAGAAAACCAGACGCCCGTCATCAACCAGCAAGTTGTCACCGCGCTTTACATCATCAACAAGGGCTTTATAGCTAATACCCACCCGATGCTGATCACCATCATCTTTGGCCAGACTGGCATCAAAGGTAAACTGATCACCTTCGGCGACCTCAATAGAGCCATCACGAAAACGTTCAATACGGATTTTGGGGCCTTGCAAATCGGCAAGAACACCAACCTGACGACCAAAAGCTCTTGCTCTTGAACGTAATTTTTCTGCACGAGCCAGATGTTCTTCAGCAGTTCCATGAGAAAAATTAATGCGTACTACATCAACACCCGCTTCGATGATCTTATCTAAAATTTTAGGATCATCGGTTGCCGGTCCAAGTGTTGCGAGAATTTTTGTCCGTCTAAACATTCAGCATTCTACTATAAAAGGTTTCTGTAAATAGCATTATCAGCAAATGGCTCAATGATTAACCCTTTGCACGTTCTTCTAATATTGCTACTGCAGGTAGCTTCTTACCTTCAAGGAACTCCAGGAATGCGCCACCACCCGTTGAGATATAAGAAACTTTATCTGAAATATCATATTTGTCAACTGCAGCCAGAGTATCACCACCACCGGCAATTGAAAATGCAGGCGATTCGGCAATTGCCATTGAAATAGCTTTGGTGCCTTCACCAAACTGATCAAATTCAAATACGCCCACAGGACCATTCCAGACAATAGTTCCCGCTTTCATAATGACTTCGGCTAATGCAGCTGCACTGTCAGGGCCAATATCAAAAATCATATCATCGTCAGTGGCTTCATCTACACCTTTTAATGTTGCCTCTGCTGTTTCTGCAAATTCTTTAGCGCAAACAATATCGGTAGGAACAGGAATTTCGCCGCCATGTGCCTGAGCCGCTTCTTTCAGACTTTTAGCCGTTGCCACTAAATCTTCTTCATAAAGAGATTTACCAACATTATGGCCTTCAGCAGCAATAAAGGTATTGGCAATACCACCACCGACAATTAACTGATCAACGACTTTTGAAAGTGATTCAAGTACAGTTAATTTTGTTGATACTTTTGAACCACCAACAATGGCGACCATTGGACGTGCTGGGTTATCAAGTGCTTTACCCAGTCCATCTAATTCACCCGCTAACAAAGGACCGGCACAAGCTGTTGGTGCAAATTGTGATGGGCCATATGTTGAACCCTGTGCACGATGAGCAGTACCAAAGGCGTCCATAACAAAGACATCACATAAAGCAGCATATTTTTTTGCCAGGTCTTCAGCATTTTTCTTTTCGCCGACATTAAAGCGAACATTTTCCAGAAGAACCACTTCACCTTCAGCAACATCAACACCATCAAGGTAGTCTTTAGCCAGACGGACTTCTTTGCCCATCAAACCAGACATGTGTTCTGCAACAGGCGCCATTGAGAATTCTTCATTGTATTCACCTTCTGTGGGACGACCCAGGTGAGACATAACCATGACCTTTGCTCCAGCTTTAAGCGCCAGTTCAATTGTCGGTAATGAAGCTCTGATACGTTTGTCTGATGACACTTTGCCATCTTTAATTGGAACATTTAAGTCTTGACGGATTAGAACGCGTTTTCCGGATAAGTCCAAATCGCTCATTTTAATAACTGACATGTAAATTCCTCTTTATCTTAGTAATAACTATTTAAATGCTCTTACTTTACACTGACGAAAAGTATTTAAATAATGACTATTTATTTATATTAGATTTCAGCTCTGGCTTTTTTACCATGAGAAAACAGTAAAGAGCACAAAGTATCACTTTAATGCTCTTTTCTGTCTGCCGCACTCAGCTATTACAAGCTGGGCGGGCAAGGATAATAACGCTTAGTTAGCAGCAACGTGCTCAACAAAACGCATCATGTTACACGTGTAACCATACTCATTATCGTACCATGCAACCACTTTAACGAAAGTGCCGTCAAGTGCAATACCAGCACCTGAATCAAAGATTGACGAGAAGCCAACACCACGGAAATCAGTAGAAACGACTTTCTCATCGGTATAACCTAAAGTTTTGCTCATATCACCAGACTCTGAAGCGTCTTTCATAGCAGCACAGATATCGTCATAGCTTGCTTCGTTATCCAGCTCAACAGTTAAGTCAACAACAGAAACGTCAGAAGTAGGTACACGGAAAGCCATACCAGTCAACTTACCATTAAGTTCTGGAAGAACAACACCAACAGCCTTGGCAGCACCTGTTGAAGATGGAATGATATTTTCTAAAATACCACGACCACCACGCCAGTCTTTCATAGAAGGACCATCAACTGTTTTCTGAGTAGCAGTTGCTGCGTGAACAGTAGTCATAAGACCACGCTTGATGCCCCACTTGTCGTTCAGAACTTTTGCTACAGGAGCAAGACAGTTAGTAGTACAGGAAGCAGCAGAGACAATTGCCTGACCTGCATATTCGTTGTGGTTAACGCCATAGACGAACATTGGAGTACCATCTTTAGAAGGTGCAGATTGAACAACTTTCTTCGCGCCTGCATCGATGTGCTTCTGACAGCTTTCTTCAGTCAGGAAGAAACCAGTACAATCGATTACGATATCAGCTTCAACATCACCCCATTTAAGGTCTGAAGGGTCACGTTCTGCTGTTAAACGAATTTCTTTACCGTCAACAATCATAGCGCCGTCTTTTGAATCAACATCATGGTCAAAACGACCGTGTACTGAGTCATATTTCAGCATGTATGCTAAATACTCAGCGTCAAGCAGGTCATTAATACCTACAATTTCAATGTCTTTGAATTCATTATAAACTGCACGAAATACCATACGACCGATACGGCCAAAACCATTAATACCGACTTTAAGAGCCATTATTACTTCTCCTGAAAATTAAAATATTTCTCTTAAACTAAGAGATAAATTAAGAATATAAGTGAGATGAAGATGTCAGTTAATACTTTACAGCACTAACCGACATCATGTGAATTACATTACTGATTCAGCTGTTGCTACAACATTTTCAACAGTGAAACCGAATTCTTTAAATAATTGATCAGCTGGTGCTGATTCACCGAAGTGGTCAATACCAACAACAGCATCTGCATACTTGTACCATGCATCAGTAACCGCGGCTTCAACAGCAATTGTTGGAATACCCTTAGTCAGAATTGACGCTTTATAAGCATCGTCCTGTGCTTCATAAACATTGGTTGAAGGCATAGAAACAACACGTACATTTTTACCTGACATCTGTTCCGCAGCACCCATAGTCAGTGCAACTTCAGAACCGGTAGCAATAATAATCAGATCAGGTGTACCGTCACAATCTTTAAGAATGTATGCACCTTTAGCAATCGCTGCGATTTGATCATCAGTACGAGTCTGATGAGGTAATCCCTGACGTGAGAAAATCAGACAGGAAGGACCTTCTGCGCGCTCAATTGCCTGCTGCCATGCGACTGCTGATTCAACCGCATCACATGGACGCCACACTGCCATATTTGGAATCATGCGCATGGTTGGAATTTGTTCAACAGGCTGGTGAGTCGGACCATCTTCACCCAGACCGATTGAGTCATGAGTATAAACAAAGATTGAACGCTGCTTCATCAATGCTGCCATGCGTAATGCATTACGTGCATATTCAGCGAACATTAAGAACGTTGCGCCAAATGGAATCAGACCACCGTGCAGTGCCGCACCATTCATGATGGCTGACATCGCAAATTCACGTACACCGTAATTCACGTAGTTAGCTTCTTCATTATCACACATTGGCTTATAACCAGACCATTCAGTCAGATTAGAACAACCCAGGTCAGCTGAACCACCAAACATTTCAGGCAGCATTGGCGAGTATGCTTCGATACAGGCCAGTGATGCCTGACGAGTCGCAGGGCTTTTCGCATCAGCATTAACCTGAGCGATATATTCTGCAGATTGAGCAGCCCAGTCTGTTGGTAAATCACCCGCCATACGACGTTCAAACTCAGCTGCTAATTCAGGAAACTCAGCCTTGTATGCCGCAAATTTATCATTCCATGCTGCTTCTGCCGCAGCACCTTTTTCTTTTGCATCCCACCCCTGGTATACATCATCAGGTACTTCAAAAGCACCGTGATCCCAGCCCAGAGCGGCTTTAGTCAGATTAATCTCTTCTTCACCTAATGGTGCACCGTGACAGGCATGACTGCCGGCTTTGTTTGGTGAACCAAAACCAATGGTGGTTTTACAACAAATCATTGTCGGCTTATCTGTCATGGCTTTAGCCATTTCAGTTGCTTTTAGAAGCTCTTCCGGACTGTGACCATCAACATCAGCAATGACGTGCCAACCATAAGCTTCAAAACGCTTAGGTGTGTCGTCAGAGAACCAGCCTTCAACGTGTCCGTCAATAGAAATACCATTGTCATCCCAGAATGCAACCAGATTGCCCAGACCTAAAGTACCAGCTAATGAACAGGCTTCATGAGAAATACCTTCCATTAAACAACCATCACCTAAAAATACATAAGTATTATGATCAACAATTTTGTGACCTTTCTGGTTGAACTGACCTGCTAATGCTTTTTCAGCAATCGCCATACCAACAGCATTAGTAATACCCTGACCTAATGGGCCTGTGGTTGTTTCAACACCAGGTGCATAACCGTACTCAGGATGACCAGGGGTCTTAGAGTGTAGCTGACGGAAGCTTTTCAAATCATCAATTGACAGATCATAACCAGTCAGGTGAAGTAGTGAGTAAATCAGCATTGAGCCATGACCATTAGATAATACAAAACGGTCACGATTAGCCCAGTTTGGATTTGCCGGATTATGATTCATGAAACCATTCCACAGCACTTCAGCGATATCAGCCATACCCATCGGCGCACCCGGATGGCCTGAGTTTGCTTTTTGTACAGCATCCATACTTAAAGCACGAATAGCATTGGCTAGTACCTTACGATCTGGCATATGTTTCTCCTGGAATTAAGGAATTTCTAATATTAAAATTTATAAAACTTTGTATTGTCGCTCATCTTAGCGAAGACAGCAACTTTTTGGGGCTTTTACCCTGATATTCTATCCGCCATAAAAACGGTTTAGGGAATATAATAGAAATCAAGTATAAAGTACAACTTTATTTTTTAATAGTTCATATAAAGCATTACTTATACCTAATAGTGAGCAAATAGGCGTTATATTGAATTTTATTATTAATATTTCAATCACTTAATTTTGTTTCTATTATTTTAAAGCAAATAATCTATTGAACTTCCCTGTAAGAGTAATTCAAATGTTATTGATAATTATCAATCAATCCATTTGATAGAGCAGCCCATACTGGGGATCTGCTCTGCCGGTCCTTTCCCTGTGTGACTGACTTGCTCCATTGCAGCAAATAAATCCCGCTTGACATCTTCTGCAGCTGTTTCTTTACGCGAGGCATCCAGTCTGCCCCGATATTGTAATTTCAGTTCAGCATTATAGCCAAAAAAGTCTGGTGTACAGACTGCACCATATTGTTTAGCGACCTCCTGAGATGTATCTAATAAATAAGGAAAAGAAAAATCAAACTGTTGAGAAATTGCTTTCATTTTTTCTGGTGAGTCTTCAGCATATTGGCTGGCATCATTTGACATAATGGCTACACTATTAATGCCCAATGTCTTTAATTCAGCCGTATCTCGCACCAGCCGCTCAAGGATTGCTTTGACATAAGGGCAGTGATTACAGATAAACATCACCAGTAAGCCCTTTTCACCACAGCATTCCTGTAAATTCCAGATTTTGCCATCGACATCCGGCAGAGAAAAATCTATTGCATTCGCATCAAAATCACACACAGGCGTTTCAAGACTGACCATTTATTTCACCTTTTTTCTATCTAAACATTCTAAAAACACTATTTTAAACTGACTTATCGCTAAAAAGTATGAATTTATTTCAATCTAACCCAACAATTTCTTTAAATTATTTAAAGTTAGTCAAATAAGGACTAAACTTAGCGGTTAACAATTAGCTAAATAACAGGAATTCTTATGGCCAGTAGCCACCTATTTACTTCCGAATCAGTATCTGAAGGACATCCGGATAAAATTGCCGATCAAATATCTGATGCGATTCTTGATGCCATTTTAATCGACGATAAAAAGGCCCGTGTTGCCTGTGAAACCATGATCAACACCGGCATGGTGGTTATCGCCGGCGAAATCACGACTTCTTCCTATGTTGATATGCAGCAAGTCGTGCGCGATACCATCAAAGAAATAGGTTATAACCACTCTGATATGGGCTTTGATTATCAGTCCTGTGCGGTACTCACTTCTATCGATAAGCAATCTGCTGATATCGCTATGGGGGTTGATGAAACCGATGTTCACGCTCAAGGTGCAGGTGATCAGGGTTTAATGTTTGGTTATGCCAGTAATGAAACAGAGGTACTAATGCCTGCTCCCATTACTTTTGCTCACCAACTGGTTAAACGCCAGGCTCATGTGAGAAAATCAGGACTACTTAACTGGCTGCGCCCTGATGCAAAAAGTCAGGTGACTTTTCGCTATGAAAATGATCAGCCTGTCGGTATTGATGCCGTCGTACTATCGACTCAGCATGATCCAGATGTCAGTATTGATATCCTGCGCGAAGCGGTAATGGATGAGATTATTAAACCCATCCTGCCGGAAAAATGGTTAACTAAAGACACCAAATATCATATTAACCCGACAGGCCGCTTTGTTATCGGCGGGCCTGTGGGTGACTGCGGGTTAACAGGACGCAAGATTATTGTTGATACCTACGGCGGCATGGCGCGTCATGGCGGAGGTGCTTTTTCAGGTAAAGATCCTTCCAAGGTTGACCGCAGTGCCGCTTATGCTGGTCGCTATGTGGCAAAAAATATTGTTGCTGCAGGTCTGGCCGAGCGCTGTGAAATACAGGTATCGTATGCCATTGGTGTATCAGAGCCGACTTCTGTTTCAGTGAATACCTTTGGTACGGAGAAGGTCAGTAATGAAAAGCTGGTAGAGCTGATTAATGAGCATTTTGATTTACGTGCAGGCGGTCTGGTAAAAATGCTGAACCTGCTTCGACCTATTTATCATGCCACTGCAGCTTATGGACACTTTGGCCGTGAAGAAGCTGAATTCAGCTGGGAACAGACCGATAAAGCGAACGCATTAAAAGCAGCTGCCGGCCTATAGTTCATAACGAATAATACCGATAGAAACAAAGTTTAAGGATGTAATATGAGCACATTTACAGATTATAAAGTCGCCGATATAAGCCTCGCGGAATGGGGACGTAAAGAAATCGCCATGGCCGAAGTTGAAATGCCTGGGCTGATGGCTTTAAGAGAAGAATATAAAGGGCAAAATCCTCTGGCAGGTTGTCGTATTATGGGCAGTATCCATATGACCATCCAGACAGCCGTATTAATTGAAACTCTCGTTAACTTAGGGGCTGAAGTACGCTGGGTTTCCTGTAATATTTTCTCTACTCAGGATCATGCAGCTGCAGCGATTGCTGCACAGAATATTCCCGTATTCGCCTGGAAAGGTGAAACCATTGAAGAATACTGGTGGTGTACTGAGCAGGCATTAATGTGGCCGGACGGTAAATTACCCAACATGATCCTGGATGATGGCGGTGATGCAACGTTGTTAGTACATAAGGGCGTAGAGTTTGAAAAGGCCGGTGCCATTCCAGCCACTCAAGACAATGATAATGAAGAATACAAAGCCGTTTTAGATGTATTGCGTCGCACTATCAAGCCAGGTGAAAACACATGGCAGGATATTGCAGACAGTGTTAAAGGCGTTACCGAAGAAACCACGACCGGCGTCCATCGTCTTTATGAAATGCAGGAAAAAAATGAATTATTATTCCCTGCGATGAATGTCAATGATTCCGCCACTAAATCTAAATTTGATAATCTTTATGGCTGTCGTGAATCTTTAATTGATAGTATTAAACGTGCCACTGATGTCATGATCGCCGGTAAAATCTGTGTTGTTCTGGGTTATGGTGATGTGGGTAAAGGTTGTGCTCAGGCCTATCGCGGTATGGGTGCCACCGTATGGGTTACTGAAATTGATCCCATTTGTGCTTTACAGGCGGCAATGGAAGGTTATCGAGTTGTCGATATGAATGAGGTGGCTTCACAGGGCGATATTTTTGTGACCACTACAGGTAATGTCAATGTCATTAACCATGACCATATGGCAGCGATGAAAAATGAAGCCATTGTCTGTAATATCGGCCACTTTGATTCTGAAATTGATGTGGCTTCTTTAGAACAGTACGAATGGGAAGAAATTAAACCTCAGGTGGATCACGTTATTTTCCCTGACGGTAAAAAGATCATTCTTTTAGCCAAAGGCCGTCTAGTGAATCTTGGCTGTGCCACAGGTCACCCAAGTTTTGTGATGTCAGCATCATTCACCAATCAGGTAATGGCTCAGATTGAATTTTTTACTAATGCTGATGCTTATGAAAACAAAGTGTATATCCTGCCTAAAATATTAGATGAAAAAGTCGCTCATTTACACCTGGTGAAAATCGGTGCTAAATTAACGCTGCTTTCTAAAGAGCAGGCTGATTATATTAATGTTCCTCAGGAAGGCCCATATAAGGCTGAGCACTATCGTTATTAAGATAAACGTTATTTAGCTCTTATAAATAAACCTATGTAAAGGAGTAACCATTCAGATGACATTATAAATAATGTCATCTGAATGGGATTTGACTATGGAATCACAAAATAACAATCAGCCAATTAGTTTTGAGTTTTTCCCCACCAAAACAGATGAAGGTGCCGCCAAACTTGCGCTTGTTCGCGATAAATTAAGTGTCTTAAAACCACTTTATTATTCAGTAACCTATGGTGCAGGCGGCAGTACTCAGGAAGGTACTATTAATACGATTACCCGTATTAAAGAAGCGGGTTATTCAGCAGCGCCTCATCTTTCCTGTATTGGCTCTACTCAGGAAGGCATTAAAGAGATTCTTAATACCTTTAAAACGATAGGAATTGAACGAATTGTTGCCCTGAGGGGTGATTTACCATCAGGTCATCATGATGTCGGTGAATTTCGTTATGCGAATGAGCTAGTTGAGTTCATTCGCAACGAGACTGGTGAGCATTTTCATATTGAAGTGGCCGCTTATCCTGAGGTTCATCCTCAGGCTAAGAACGCTCAGGCTGATCTGAATAACTTTATCAGGAAAATGAATGCCGGCGCCAATAGTGCAATTACACAATATTTTTTCAATATTGATGCCTATCTTTATTTTGTCGATAGTTGCAGAACAGCCGGCATAGATAAACCCATAGTACCCGGCATTATGCCAATTACTAACTATTCCCGTCTGGCTGGCTTTTCTGATATGTGCGGCGCAGAAATCCCACGCTGGTTAGCCAAGCGTCTGGAAGGCTATGGCGATGATATTGATTCAATTAAAGCATTAGGACTGGAAGTTATTTCCAGACTATGTGAGCAATTGCTGGCCGCCGGTGCACCCGGCTTACATTTTTACACTCTGAATCAAAGTAAAGCGACCTTAGAAATCTGTCAGAATTTAGGAATCAAGTAGTTGACACATTGATAAGTTATCAGGTTCATATAGCGGATTTCTTCTTAATAACCTGCCGGCTTATCATCCTAAAATAAGTTTCGTTCCTACCGCAATGGTGACAATTTCAAACACCCGTTTTATCCAGTGATTATTAGCAACAATCGCTAAATGAGCGCCTGTATACCCCCCCAGAAGTGAACCCATTAACAATGCCGGCAGCCAATCCCATTGGATAGTACTGAGCACACCCAGTGTTAAAGCTCCCGTACCATTCCAGAAAACACCAACTAAAACAAGGGTATAAGCCACAGCAGTTTTATAATCAAGACCAAACCATCTGACTAGCCACAAGGTAACAAATAATCCTGTACCAGAGGTTAAAGAACCATTAAGAACTCCGATCAGACATAAAACAACGCCGCCTATCATCAGACCATAATTGTCTCTATTTATCTCGTACTTTTCCTGCCCTAATTCAGGTTTTAACCAGGAATAAACACCGAGCGCAATGGTTAACAAACCTAATGCTATTTTTGCTTCATACTCAGGTACCTGTACAATAATGAAACCACCGCCCACAACGCCTGGCACACCTGCAAGTAAAATAAACACCGAAAATTTAAGGTTTAAATTACCTGAACGCAGGTGCCTGAGGGTTGCGCCAATACCCAGCGCAACACTGGCAACTTTATGGGTAGCCAGAGCAATACTAAAAGGCAAACCAAGAAAAATTAACATAGGTAATTGAATCAATCCAGCACCCCCACCAGCAAATGCAGAGAAGGTGTTGGCAATATAGGATACAAAGAGCAAAATAAGTTGCTCACCACTCAACATAAGAAACCTCATTTATTTCTAATTGTTTTTATCAAAACTGGGCACGATTCACTTTTCTATAACTCTAAAAAATGTTATACCTTAACTTTAACCAAAAATAATCTATAATTTTATCTTTTATTGTGTGTAAATAAGATATGATGGCATACTACCGGGTCACAACGATAATAATCATAATATGTTGATAATGACACTTTTATATAAAAACAAATTCTTTTTACAACAGACCCGCTTCTTATCTGTTTTCTCACTGTGTCTGTTATTTTTTTCAACCGCTTTGCATGCTGAAAGAAGCTACATTAAATGCTGGAAAAATTCTGAGGGACTGACTGAATGCGGCAATCGAATCCCTAGAGAATATTATAATCAACGCATTCGCTATATCGATGATAAAGGGGTTACCCGAAAAGTTAAAGAAAAAGAAAAAACAAAAGAAGAGCTTGATGCGCAAAATGAACTGGACAAATTATTAGCCTTAGAAAATAAAGCAAAACGCCAGGCAAAGGACTACGATGACGTATTACTAAAAACCTACCTGACCATTGATGATCTGTTGGCTTCACTCAATTCAAAACTTGAGATTATCAAGTCACGTTCTGCTATTCTGGATTCTACCATTGAATTAAAAAAACGTGAATTTGGAAACCTGGTGAGAAAAGCTGCCGATATGGAACGTTCAGGTAATAAAATATCTGATCAGTTAGCCGCACAACTGGATACCGCTCGAACCAATCTTAGAAACCTGCAGTCCCAGGTTACAGCACAGGAGCTCAATACAAAAAAAATAAAATCAGTTTTTGCTCATGATGTAGAACGTTTTATATTATCAAAATCAAATCGCATTAAACACAGTTTATCAACACCCAGCCAGTCTAAAAAACTACACGCCGTTCGTCTAAGCTGTTTAAGTCAGCTACAATGTGAATCACATTGGGAAAAAGCCAATAAATTTATTAATGAATTTGCTACTACTGACATGCTCTACTCGACTGTAAGCGCTTAAGCAACTACCGTTATTTCAAAAAAGTTTTCCCTACCTCATAATCAATCTCATCAATTCACTATGAGGCTCACCA
>JAHXHI010000254.1 GCA_025656775.1 gamma proteobacterium symbiont of Bathyaustriella thionipta | reverse complement strand
TTCATTGGTGAGCCTCATAGTGAATTGATGAGATTGATTATGAGGTAGGGAAAACTTTTTTGAAATAACGGTAGTTGCTTAAGCGCTTACGGTAAAACGGTCAGTCCATTGGTTTTCTACATCGAGTGCCATGGCAAAGGGAAAATAGTGTTCAAATAGTTTGGGAGTAAGTTCCGGTGCTGCTTTATGAGCTTGTTTAAAGTTCACCTCTTCAGCTTCTGCTACCTGTAAATAGAGTTTAAAACCATCTATTTTATCTAATAACGTTCTGCCTTTAAGTGTCGGAGCCTTCATCCATTCATAAAAAAGGATATTAGTGGCAATAATTAAGATAAAAACGATTACCACACCCGTACCGGCATTTTGCCACATCATATACAAACCAAACGCTTCACCTGCGAAAAAGGGGATAGCAAAAGCAGTAGAAAACAAGGCTGTAAAGATGCTTAAAAAACTGCTGACTTTTTTCCATGCATGGTAAACTGAAACGGATAAAATAGTGACACCAATGGACCAGATACTGAGCCATAAGGTAAAAAAGGCTGTAATTTCCCGTGCTTCAGAGGGTTCAATGACTAAAATGGTCAACACCAGAGTAACCATGCTAATTAAAAAAGAAGGTAACAAAAATAAGAAATTAGTTTTAAAGTAAATTTTCTCATAATCTCTTTTGAGTACTTTCTTATGTGCCTTAAGGGCAATTCCTATGATCTTATGTTCGCTTTGTTTCAGAATGACTTGATCGTTATTCTGAAATAAGTTTCGAGCAATGGCTGACTCACCCAGAGAAAGCAGTGCCTTTTTACCTGTTTTTTTGATACTAAAATGACGCCCTGAATCAGATATGTCCACATACCCCTTAACAGCCATATTAACCAGTGCTGCTGCAAATGATTTATTATCATAGCCCATGCGTTTAACAAAACGCATGGAAGCCGGTGAATGCATTTTTTCAGGTTGGTAGCGGGGGTAAATGACGCCTTCATCTGGATCTTTACCTACCTTAAACCATGCAAAAAGAAGATAAATGATTAATATAAAAAAACCAGAAAAGCCCATAACGGCTGCTTGATTATCCTTAAAAAACCAGGCAAATTTTTGTTCCTGAGTGGGTTCTGAGACATAGCCTTTGGGCCAATTAACAACAACACTTAAACCATGATGAATCGTTAATGGTTCAATGGTTTCAAATAAAACGCGCTTATCATCGGGAAATGAAATAATGTAATTAGCACCTTTGTCTCCCGTAGCTCCTGTGTAGGCACTTGTTTTCACCTGATTGATTGAAACCCCATCGGGTAATTGTATTGTGGTTCTGGCCTGTAGAATGGGGAAATCCCAGCCATTACCGGTGACATTCCAATACAGTTCATCAAATTGTTCAAAAAAGCCTAATTGTCTATTGGTGAAATATTGCAGAGTAAATGTATGCTCACCCTGTTCAAGAAAACGACTTTTGTTACCAATATAGATTCTAATGCCATTAGTGATGCTTTGTGTATGATAATTTTCTGGCTTGCCGTCACGCATCACGGAAAGCAAATTAAAATCGACTTGATAATGATTGCCGTAGGTATCTTTATATCGGTTTGGAAAATCACGATAAATACCACGTTTAATTTTATTGCCTTCAGCATTAACGGTGATACTTTCAGTGATGATTAAACTGCTGTTTGCATCAATAGTAATAAAACTCTCATAATTCTGGATAAATTCTTTGGCCTGAATATTAGTCAAACTGAAAAGCAAAAACAGGATCATATAAGTAACAATGAAGCGTTTCATTAATTGATGTCCATCTGAAAATATTGACGATATTGATAATTAAATAACTTTGCTACTGCAATATCAGGAAATGTATCAATTCGGGTGTTTAATAATCGTACTGCACCATTATAAAAACGCCGTGCATGTTGGAGTGTGTCTTCAATAACAGAAAGCTCTTGTTGTAATTCAATAAAATGCTGGCTGGCTTTTAAATCAGGATAGTCCTCAGCCAGAATAATCATTTTATTTAATTGTTTAGTAAGCGTTTTTTCAACTTGCCCCGTTTTATCTAAATCGCTGTTTTTTAAATGCTCTATTTTTTGACTTTCATTTCGCAGGGCTGTGACACTGGTCAAAATTGATTGCTCGTAACGGGCGTACTGCTGAACAACTTCAACTAATTTGGGGATTAAATCATGACGACGTTTAAGCTGTACACTAATATCACTCCATGCCGCATCAACCTGATTTTTTAAGGCGATAAAGCGGTTATAGATAAAAATCAGCCCCATCAAGATGCCAATTAATATGATAGATAAGAGTAATAAATACATGCCTGTGTGGTAAATTATGATGTTTCAACAAGCTTAGCACATAATTAACATTGATGGTTTGTTTCATAAATAAATCAATTTGAGGATTATTTTTCTAACAGGCTAATAAACAGCATGATAGGTTAGAGTAACAACTCAGTCGTTATACCGGTAAGGTTCATGCCATATTTAAATCAGCGCATTTTTAAAAGCAGGGTGGATTATTTGAAATTTTGAACTATCATTTGAACCAGATTTAGTGAGCGATACTAATTATTATAAAAAGTTGGAGTATTTCCTATGGTAGAAGGCTTGACCTTTTCTTCTATTGGCCAGAATCAGCAAGAAAAACGTGTTTGCCAACGTATTGAACATAATCGTTCTGTACAGTTAAGGCTCGCAGATGGGCATATCATTAATGGTTTAACTGATGATGTGAGTTTGGGAGGCTTAAAAATTATTACTCGTGATAATATTGAAAATACGATGCTGACAAATCAGTCTCAGCAAAATGTCGTATTACAAATTAAATATGTGGATGGTCAACTGTCATCTGAATATCCATGTTCGATTGCGCGTTTAGAATCCGGTGCTATTTGCTTGAAATTAGATAAGAAAAAAGCAGTATCTTTTGGTATGCTGCTGACAAAAAATATGTTCAGACGCAAGTGAATTAACTAAAAATATTAATCGTTTGGGATCATTATGTGTATCAAAGCAGGGAACAATGAACTGGATTCAGTAAAAGCATTGATGACCATGAGTCTTAATGCGCTGATTGCTGATGTTTTTGATGTAGAGCCTGATGAAATTAGTCGAAATCTTTCTTTAAGCAAAGATTTGGGTATGGATACTGAAAAAGAACAGAAACTGAGAGAATTAATTGGTGAGTACTTTGATGGTTTAATGATTAATTTGTCTTCAAATGATAGTTTAGATATGCTCTTTCAAAGCGTAATAGACACTGAGTTTAAAACAGTTCAGCAGGATGAGATATCCCATTAATTATCTTACTAGCGCATTTTTTTAATGGATTATGACTATCAACTTGTCTTTATTAATAAAAGGAGAAGGGTGTAACGATGTATGGGGGTGATGTTGTGTTTATTCATTAGTTGTTATTATCGTCTGTTCTCAAAAGTTTGCCTGACTAAGTCCCCCTTAAAGTCAGCTTTATTGTCACCTGGATTTATAGTGTATTTAATGCACATGTCCGTCACTTTCTTTTTCAATTTTTTTCTTCTGAAAGTTAAATACATTAACGGATAATGATAGTTTAAATCTGCACCAATAATGATTTATCTCCACTCTCTTTAATCCATCCTATGCACTGAAATGGTGCGCCTTTTTGGTGCGTGTCTAATTAAATAATATCCTACTATTCGTGTAGGAATTTAAGTAGTTGAAAATCAATAAATAAATAGGATTAATTAAAAGTGGCATGATTTTAGCTGTAGCATAGTTAATAAAATTTAATTTGATTTCCTCACGCAGAGAAAATGGAGCATGATATGAAAGAAAAACTAGTGATGATCGGTAATGGTATGGCAGGTATGCGTACTATTGAGGAGTTGCTGAAAATAGCACCTGATATGTATGACATTACAGTTTTTGGTGATGAGCCCTATGGTAACTACAACCGGATTCTACTCTCTCCTGTGTTAGCGGGCGAGAAAACTATTGATGACATCATGCTCAATACAATGGACTGGTATGAAGAAAATAATATTAAATTGCATGCCGGCAAACGGGTGAACGAAATTAATCGTATTGCCCGTACTGTGACTGCTGAAGATGGTACTGTTGAAGAGTATGATCGCCTGTTAATTGCTACGGGTTCTAAACCTTTTATTATCCCTGTTCCCGGTCATGATAAAGAGGGTGTGATTGCCTTTCGTGATATCAAAGATGTGGACACCATGCTGGATGCCACAAAAAATCATCAACATGCTACCGTAATTGGCGGTGGTTTATTAGGTCTTGAAGCTGCTAACGGCATGATGCAACATGGCATGAAAGTTACGGTTGTTCATCTGGTTGATACACTGATGGAACGTCAGATGGATAGTGTCTCAGGCAAAATGCTGAAAAATTCTCTGCAAGAAAAGGGGATGGATTTCCGTATGGGTGCCCAGACGGCTGAAATCACCGGTAATGGTCGTGTCAGTGGGATTAAATTTGCCGACGGCACATCGATTGAAACGGATCTGGTGGTAATGGCTGTTGGTATTCGCCCTAATATGGAACTGGCGCAAAAAGCCGGATTGCATTGTGAACGCGGTATTGTGGTTAATGATACCATGCAGACTTATGACCCACGTATTTATTCTGTGGGTGAGTGTGTACAGCATCGAGGTGATACCTATGGACTGGTTGCGCCATTATTTGAAATGGCAAAAGTCTGTGCCAATCATTTAGCACAAATGGGTATTGGATTATATGAAGGTTCAGTAACCTCAACGAAGCTCAAAGTAACCGGTATTGACTTATTTTCTGCAGGTGACTTCATCGGTGATGAAAGCACAGAAGAAATGGTCATGCAGGATGCTACCAGTGGTTTATACAAAAAACTGGTTCTAAAAGATAATAAACTGATTGGTGCAGTGTTATACGGTGATACCAAAGAAGGTGCCTGGTACTTCCAGTTAATGCGCTCGGGTCAGGATATTTCTGATATTCGTGACAAACTATTATTTGGTGAATCACACCTGGGTGACTCAGGTCATGGTGGTGATCACATTCTTAATATGTCTGATGATACAGAAGTCTGTGGCTGTAATGGTGTTTGTAAGGGGGATATTGTTCAGGCAATTACTTCAGAAGGTTTGTTCACCTTAGATGAAGTGCGTGCCCACACTAAAGCCTCTGCATCATGTGGTTCATGTACCGGATTGGTAGAACAGATTCTTGAATCAACTTTGGGCAGTGATTATGAAACACCTGAAGCAAAACCGCTTTGTAAGTGTACTGAACACACTCATGAAGAAGTAAGAGAAGCGATTCGTGAACGTAAATTAACGTCAATAAATGATGTTCGACGCAGCCTCAACTGGAAAACACAAGATGGCTGTCCAGCCTGTCGTATGTCATTAAACTACTATGTACAAAGTGCATGGCACCATGAAGCGCAGGATGATCCGCAATCACGTTTCATTAATGAAAGAGCCCATGCGAATATTCAAAAAGATGGACGCTATTCGGTGATCCCCAGAATGTGGGGTGGTATGACCACACCGGATGAGTTACGTGCGATTGCCAATGTAGCTGAAAAGTATGAAATCAAAGATGTGCACTTAACCGGTGGTCAGCGTATTGGTTTATATGGCGTTGAAAAAGAAGTGCTGCCAAAAATCTGGAAAGATTTAAATGATGCCGGAATGGTTTCCGGACATGCCTATGGTAAGGCAATGCGTACGGTTAAAACCTGTGTTGGTAAACAATGGTGTCGTTTTGGTACTCAGGATTCAACGGCTTTAGGCATTAAGCTGGAAGAATTAACCTGGGCATCATGGATGCCTCACAAATTTAAACTGGCCGTTTCCGGTTGTCCAAGAAACTGTGCTGAAGCAACCATTAAAGATTTTGGTGTGGTTTGTGTTGATTCAGGGTATGAATTACATATCGGTGGTAACGGTGGTATTAAGGTAAGAGCCACAGATCTGTTATGTAATGTCACCACTGAAGAAGAAGTGATGGAATACTGTGGTGCTTTTATTCAGTATTATCGTGAAGATGCCCATTATTTAGAGCGTACAGCACCCTGGGTTGAACGTGTAGGCTTTAGTCAGATTGAAGACATGATTGTTAAAAATGAAGAAAAACGTAAGTACTATAATAAACGTTTCCTTGAAGCACAGAAAATCTCGCAGGTTGATCCCTGGAAAGCACGTGCTACTGGTGGTGTAGCACCTCATGAGTTTGCTTCAATTAAAGTCGTCTCTCTATAGTAAGGGAAGATTTAGAAACATCTTTTACGATAAGAAATTTAGGATAAGAAAATGTCAAATTGGATAGAAGTTGGTCAGTTAGAAGAAATCCCTAAACAGGGTTCACGAGTTGTTAAAACAAGTGATTTTAATATTGCGGTGTTTCGCACTGTGAATGATGAAGTCTTTGCCGTTAAAGATGCTTGTCCACATAAACAGGGGCAACTTTCTCAGGGTATTGTTCATGATAAAAAAGTGACCTGTCCATTACATAACTGGACCATTAGTCTGGAATCGGGTGAAGCCTTAGGGCCTGATGAAGGCTGTACCAATGTATTTGTGGCGAAGGTTGAGAGTGGTCTGATTTCGATTGATTTGGGATAAACCGTTAAGGGTTGCAATCATGAAAAATTAAGTACAAGTCAGGTGATAAGGTATACTGGTTAGTCTGGGTGGGGTTCAGCTGGCGTCAAAATCTTTTGGCATGCTGGCTGAACCTGTGTTTTTGAGTCATTTAGTACATGGATGCAAGTTACTGGAACAGCGAAGGAATAGTTGTTTAGGATGATACGACTAAGTGCTTCAAGGAAGTACTGAACACCACCACGCAGGCTAACCAGTATACCTTAGCATGCTTTAATTCACCCACTTTTAAATTAAATTCTTCTACTGTGTAAATGCTTAAAAAACATCAAGGATTCATAAATGTTATTCGGCCGTAATAAAAAAAATCCCATAAAAATTGCAGATAAAAAAGTGGTTGAGTGGAAATATGCAACCTGTGGTTATTGTTCAACTGGATGCTCTATTGAGGTTGGTTTTAATGATGAAGGTAAAGCAGTCTCTTCACGGGGCGTTGCCGATGCCGACGTTAATCGGGGGAAACTTTGCCTGAAAGGAATTTTTGAACATGAGTTATTTACTTCAGCAGGTCGGGGCCTGACACCATTGCAGCGTGATAACTGGCATCAGTCATGGCAAAGAACATCCTGGGATATTGCCTTGGATCAAGTTTATGACGGCATAAAAACAATTCAAGATAAATATGGTCGTGATTCCTTCGCGGTCATTTCTACAGGACAAATGCTCACCGAAGAGTTTTATACACTGGGTAAATTAACCCGGGGACTGATCGGTACCAATAATTATGATGGCAATACCACTTTGTGTATGGCTTCTGCCGTGTCAGGCTATAAACGCTCCTTTGGCTCAGATGGTCCTCCCGGCTGTTATGAAGATTTTGAACATACGGATTGTTTAATTGCCTGGGGTTCGAATCTTCCGGAGCAGCACCCCATTATATACTGGCGTTTTAAAGAAGCTCAGGAAAAACGTCGCTTTCCACTCATTGTTGTTGATCCGCGTGTCACCATGCTGGCGCAAAATGCTGATATTCATTTAGCCATCACACCAGGTACGGATGTGGTGTTACAAAATGCCTTAATGCATGTCATCTTCAATGAAAACCTTCAGGATAACGATTACATTATGGCCAATACTAATGGCCTTGATGAGTTAATGGCTGAAGTTGAGAAGTATGATCCCATAAGTGCGGCAAAAATTTGTGGTATTGATGAAGATACCATTCGCAGTGTCGCACGACTTTATGCCGGTGCAGGTGCAGCCATGTCAATCTGGACGATGGGGATTAATCAATCCACTCATGGTTCAGATGGGGTTGTAGGGATTAATAATCTGGCTTTAATTACCGGTAACATTGGTAAACCGGGCGGCACCAGTTTATCCATTACCGGACAATGTAATGCCATGGGGACCAGAGAGTGGTCCTCCTGTTCTGGTTTACCGAATCATCGTTTACTGGAGAATGAACAGGATAGAAAAGATATTGCTGAGTTCTGGAATATTGATGAAGAATTTTTGCCCAAAAAACGGGGCATGTTTCAAACTGATATTTATCATGCCATTGAAGCCGGACATATCAAGGGCTTATGGCTGATTGCCACCAACCCTTTGAGCTCTCTACCCAACTCTGAACGGGTCAGAAGAGCTATGCAAAAACTAGAGTTTTGTGTAGTGCAGGATTGTTATGAAGATTCAGAAAGTAATCAATACGCACATGTGTATCTTCCCGCAGGCACCTGGGCAGAAAAAGAAGGGGTGATGACCAATACTGAGCGACGTATTAATTTGATCAATGCGATCATACCGCCACAGGGAGAAGCTAAGCCGGATTTATGGATTTTTAATCAAATGGCAAAGCGTTTCAACCAAGACGGAAAGGTGAGCTTTCCTGATAAATCAGCAGATATTTTCCTGGAAATGGGGCGTATTTCTAAAGGACGTCTGGCTGATATTTCTGGTATGGACCATGCTTTACTGGAAAAAAGCAGAGGGGTTCAATGGCCTTATACAGAACAACAGGCGTCCGCAGGTGAAGCGCCTCCGCCAGGAGGTAAACGTTTATATACTGAACCAGCAACGTTTAGATATGCTGATGGTAAAGCTAAATTAATTCCACTGCCTTTTATTGATAATAATGAAGTGCCTGATGAAAAATTTCCTGTCTGGCTTAATACCGGCAGATTGATTGAGCATTGGCATGGACGGACTAAAACGGGAAAAATTGGTAATAACAATAAGTATAGTCCTATTCCTTTTATTGAAATTAATCCGGATTTAGCCTTAGAGCTGGGAATAAAACGAGGGGAGTATGTGCGTCTTGTTTCACGACGCTCAGATGCCGTGGTCATGGCAACACCGACACAACGTGTACCAAAAAATATGGTCTTTTTACCTTTTCATTTTCACGATTGTGCCAATCGCCTGACATTAGGTTTGCTTGATCCACATTCCAGGCAACCCGCATACAAGCAGTCGGCTGTGCGTATCGAACGTCTTGAAGATCAAAAAGCAGCTGCTCAATTAAGTATGGAAATGAGAAATTTCTAAAATATTTTTAAACATACTCCTTTATAGATGATGGAATAAAATAATGTTTGAACGAAGAGATAATGAACCGGATTACGCTGTACTAAAAAGTCGAGTGATTGAGGCTGGTAGCGCTACAACTAATCGTTATGGTACACCTATAGAAACAGTGCAAAGTGATAATTCGTTAAGAAATCAATCGCTTAATATTAATCAAGACAGTGAGATTGGTGATAATCCCGATCGTTATAAACAGCATGGTTTTTATTTTAATGCGGACAATTGTATTGCCTGTCATGCCTGTGAAGCGGCCTGTAGTGAGAAAAATGATAATCCCGCACATATCGCTTTTCGTTCTGTCGGATTTGTTGAAGGGGGTACATATCCTGCCTATCAGCGCCTGAATATATCAATGGCCTGCAATCATTGTGATGATCCGGTATGCTTAAAAGGCTGTCCTACCCGTGCTTATACCAAATTTGCAGA
Source organism: gamma proteobacterium symbiont of Bathyaustriella thionipta (assembly GCA_025656775.1). Taxonomy (GTDB): domain Bacteria; phylum Pseudomonadota; class Gammaproteobacteria; order GRL18; family GRL18; genus GRL18. The sequence continues at coordinate 8,349 of JAHXHI010000254.1, read as the reverse complement.
ATATGGTGCAGTATTACAAGATCCGGATATTTGTTTTGGTTGCGGTTATTGTACCTGGGTTTGCCCCTATAATGCACCCCAGCTTGATCCTGAGAAAGGACAGGTGACTAAATGTAATATGTGTGTCGATCGATTGGAAGTGGGCTTAAAACCTGCCTGTAGTTCTGCCTGTCTGGGCAATGCGCTGGATTTTGGCGTCATTGAAGATATTCCAGACAATCGCAGCCAGGCTAAAGCAGATATTCCCGGCTTTCCAAGAACTGATATCACTCATCCCAATATTCGTTTTCAACAAATCCGTACCACTCAAAGAGAGATGACACGCGTTGATCAAACAGCGATTAAATATCATCGTAGTGATGAACCATCGACGACTTATGAAGAAAGTCCTTTTATACCCGAACTTGATCCCAAACAAGGTTATCAACGCCAGTGGAATTTAAAAAAATTATTAACTTCCCATGAAAATGCGCATATTGCTTTTACTCTAAGTGCTCAGTTGGTTATGGGGGCTTTTCTATGGTTTTTTGCCGGTTCTTTTATGAGTGACTCCATGATTGGAGTAGACAGTTTTTCATCTGGCCCTGCCTACTTACCCGGTTTAATGATATTAGTCGCTTTAATCACCACCGGGCTCTATAAACTAAATATGCATTTGGGAAAGCCTCATCGTTTTTACCGTGGCTTTTATAATCTTCGTTATTCCCCGGTCAGTCGGGAAATTGCCGGTGTGAGTTTGTTTCTTGCAGGCTTAGTTCTATTTACCTTATGCGCCTTTTTTGAGCATCCTTTTTTAAAGGCATTACAATTGATTACGGGTCTTATTGCACTGGCTGGAATAATGATTGGCGGTTACTTTATGTATAAGCTCTATCGAATAGAAGCACGTCCGTTTTGGAATCATATTAATACGGCAAGCTCTTTTATAGGGACTGGTTTGGTGCTGGGTAGTCTTTTTGTGGCCTTGATTAATACGGCAGTGGGTGTGATGCCTCAACAGTTGAATACGCTTTTATTATTCACTATCAGTATTGGCTTAGTGATTGAAATGGCAGGCTTGTGTTATCACCGCCTGAGTCTTAAATCGGCTAAAAGTGAGGGTGCTGCTTCTTTTTATGAACAAACCACCACTTATGGCTATGCTTATGTTTTAAGAAATAGTTTGCTGCTGCTGTCATTAATCATCAGTTTGAGTTTGTTAGTCACCGAATATCAAGCCCTATGGACTTATCTTCTTTTAGCCAGTACATCACTTATCTCAGCGATTATAGGCAGAGCATTATTTTATGTGGTGGTGATCCCAACAACGATGCCGGGTGGTTTTTTCTGGAGAAATAAAGGCTTTGTTGAACATGCCCGTGAAACCGGTTTGGCCGATATGCCTCAAATGGGCGTAGTCTATGAGAAACATCACTCATTTAATCTTAATGAATTAATTACAACGATTAAAAATACTTCAATAAATGATAAAATAGATCAATTTAAACGAATCTTTTCAGGCTAATGAAGTTAATATCATTTGATTGTATAGACTGCCTGCCTCTACGGCTGTCTCTTTGTTTTCCTGAATATCGAAAATCAAGTATTGTTTTCTCATTACTTGTTTTCGATAATCTATAAAAACAGGAAACCCTTAATGGAAATTTTTGAACTTAAAGGCCAGGCGTATATAGAATTGAATAACTTGTTAAAGATTATGGGATTATGCGAAAGTGGTGGTGTTGCTAAAATGCTCATTGCGGATGGACAGGTTAAAGTGGACGGCCAGGTTGAATTACGTAAGCGTTGTAAAATTCGACAAGGACAGATTGTTTTGTATAATGAGCAGCAGATTAAAGTGAGTTAACCTTTACCAGAAGCAAGATATTAGTGAACAAACCCCGCTTACTCAAACACATTTTAGCTGAGCTGGAAACAGTCTATCAAGTTGCTGTTAATGGTGCTCAAAGAGTCTATGAGACAGCAACAGATGAAGAAAATGAAGCTGAAAATAAATATGACAATGGGTTTAGAGGCATCTAATCGATCATCAAGACTGATCGGTTTCAATTTTTATATTGATTAATTTGACGATACGCAATTATAAGCGGTGTATATGATCATCATTATTGAAGTAACCATAATTGTCTTATTTATTCTTTTTCTATGGTATGTCCTGCGCTAATCATGGGAGGTAAAGAAATCTGTCTTATTATTTACCTCATCCACTTTATTAATATTCGATTTTATTTTTTACAGTCATCGTTTATCTTTTCCATAAATAATGAGTAAAATCCATGGTACCCCTTGAATGACAGCAACCTGACTAAAGAAATTATGAGTTAATTTCATTAATAAAGATGTAGGAAAAATACGTCATAATTTATATTATAATTATTTTTATGGAAGTCAATGCTTAAAAAAATATAATGCGAGGTCTTTTAATTACCCGGATTATGAACTTTTATCACGCTCTTACTGTTATATTGATATAGAGTGAGTTTAGAAAATCGTAGCTTAATTAAAATAGAGGAATAAAAATGACTGATACATGTAATCTAAAAATTACCGGTATGACCTGTCAACACTGTGTTAAACATGCAACTGAGGCACTTGAAGCTATTGCGGGTGTTGAAAGTGTTGAAGTAAACCTTGAACCGGGTAGTGCAGTGGTGGTTGGTGACGTTGATAATGCAATTTTGATCGTAGCTGTAAAAGAAGCAGGGTATGAAGCAGAGATTGCCTGAATTCATTTCTCTGGCAGGTAAAATACGCTGAGCAGGTCTATGTTTGATGCCTGCTCAATAGCGATTTCAGCTTGTATACATTGCTTTATTATCATTGAGACGCAGCCAACCTTTAATAATACGATAAATAACCCAGATAGCATCCGCGAATAAAATGGCGTAACCAACCAGAAATAGCATACTTGCAATACCAATAAGGCTCCATAATAAACTGAACCAGAACGTTCTTATTTGCCAATTAAAGTGTGATTCTAACCATGTTCCCTGCACATCATCTTTTTTCACATAGTTTAAAATAACAGCAACAATAAATGTAATACCCATTAAAAATGATAAAGCCTGAAGTCCATAAACTATCATAGCGATGGTCTTGAGTTTATCATTGCTATTTTCTTTCGTTAGATTCAATTCAGCATCCATTTGTTGCGAGAAATTTTCATCCATAGAAGAACATCCTTTATAAAATTTTTAGTAATATAACATTTGTAATTCATCTGTGCCTATTATTTTTGATGTGACTGTGTTTACCCAAAGTGGAAAATCTGCAAAATAATTAAACATCAATTTTTTGTTATCATTAGCCGGGTAATTACAAATTATTTTAATGAGATTATGATAAAATCTTTTTAAAGTTGGATTAATAGAGGATTTTATTGTGGGTAATGCACTACAGGATCAGTTGCTTAAAGCTGGATTGGTTGATAAAAATAAGGCAAACCGTGCAAAAAATGCAAAACATAAAAAAATGAAACATCAACGCAGTAATAACCAGGTTGTTGTTGATGAAGCCAAGCTGTTGGCAGAAAAATCCATCAAGGAAAAGTCTGAACGGGATCGAGAATTAAACCGCCAGCGTAACGAAAAAGCCCAGCAAAAAGCGATTATTGCTCAAATTAAACAGTTGATTAATGTCAATAAAATGAGCAAAGGTAATGGTGATGATCTGGCCTATAATTTTGAAGATAATAAAAACATTAAGCGTATTTATGTGACTCAGGATAGTCATGATGCCATTGCCCAGGGTAAACTGGCCATTGTAAAATTAGAAGGGCAATATGAAATAGTGCCCGGACCTGTTGCTGATAAAATAAAGCTGCGGGATGAAAGCTATATTATTTTACGAAATGATCCATCACAGTCAGAGGAAGAAGCGGATGATTTTTATTCAGACTATGAAATCCCTGATGACTTAATGTGGTAATTATTCTAATAATCTGTAGCGGATTGAAATTAAATGATAATGAATCGGTCTAATGATAAAGTTCATTACTTAACACCCTATACTTAACAAATAATCAAGGAATTAAAATGTCCAGAAGAAAACGCAAAATACGTGCTAAAGGTGAATTATCACCACTCAGAAACCCCTTTTTAGCTAAATCTTAAGGAATCTTATAATTGTCAAAACGTCTTGCCTTTTCTGTTATTGAATCACCCACACACCCTAAATTATCTGATTTATATGATGAAATGGGTTATGAAGAACTGCAATTTAAATCTGTCAGAAAGGCAATGAGTGCGCTCAAGAAACATAAGCCGGATGTCATTGCGGCTGAGTTTTTTTATGCCTTTGGTACTAATTATAGTAGTAATCATATTTGTAATCTGGACTCACTTCTGATCACCTTGCAAAGGTATCCTGATTATCAGCCTAAAATTATTTTATTTGTGAGTAAAAGAGAGTATGAATTTGTGAGTAAACTGGAAGCTTACTATGGTGGTTATTTTCATGCGGATTATGTGTTAGTCCAACCTGTTTGCGCTGAACAAGTCAGACCTTTATTGTAAAATGATTGTAAAAACAAGCTAAGCGCTATTTAACGATCTCATAGCAGGGGATATACTGACTGCCTGGAAGTTTCATGCGTTGTTGCTCGACAAAACTGGCCAGCAGATCATCTAGAGGTGATAAAATATCTTCATCACCACTGATTTCAAATTTCCCGTATTTTTCAATGGCAAGAATACCATCTTCTTTTACATTTCCCGCTACAATTCCAGAAAAAGCCCGACGTAAATTAGCCGCCAATGAATGAATTCCTTGATCTTTATGCAACTTCAGATTTTTCATATTTTCATGATTAGGTTCAAAGGGTAATTGAAACTCTTCATCAATATGCATAATCCAGTTGAAGTAATAGGCATCACTGGTTGAGCGTCTGAAATCTGAAACATCTTCTATCATTGATTTCATCTCACGTGCAACCAGAGAGGGATCGTCAATGATAATTTTGTATTTTTGCTGAGCTTCAAATCCCAGTGTCTTTTCAATAAAATGATGAATCTTTTTAAAATATTCTTCACTGCTTTTGGGCCCGGTCAGAATCATAGGGAAGGGCAGCTCTTTGTTTTCAGGGTGTAATAAAATACCCAGTAAATAAAGTATTTCTTCAGCGGTACCAGGACCGCCGGGGAAAATAATAACGCCGTGACCCATACGAACAAATGCTTCAAGACGTTTTTCAATGTCGGGCAAAATAACCAGTTCATTGACGATGGGGTTGGGTGATTCAGCCGCAATAATCCCCGGCTCAGTCAGGCCAATATAACGTCCATCATTAATACGTTGTTTAGCATGGGCAATATTAGCGCCTTTCATAGGACCTTTCATTGCGCCTGGTCCACAACCAGTACAAACATTGAGTGCCCGCAGACCCAGCTGGTATCCTACTTCTTTGGTGTATTCATATTCTGTGCGGTTAATGGAGTGCCCTCCCCAGCAGACGGCAATATTGGGCTTCATATCAGTTTGTAAGACTTTAGCATTGCGTAAAATATGAAAAATAACATTGGTTATATCTTCTGTTTTGCTTAAATCAAAACGAGGATTCGTATCAATTTCATTGCCGACAAAGACAATATCCCGTAACACACAAAAAAGATGCTCTTTAATACCGGTTATCATTGTGCCGTCGACAAAGGCCTGTTCAAGAGCATTGTGAACTTGAAGTTTTATACCTCTTTCCTGTTGAATTACTTCAATTTTAAAATCAGGATGTTGTTCTAAAACGGCTTTTGCGCTGTCTTCAGTACTACCCGTATTTAATACGGCTAAAGAACACGCTCTGAATTCATTAGCAAATTTTTCTCTGCTGGCATTGAGCAGGATATTGACTTCCAATTTAGATAAAACATCCATTTTACCTTCAGGGGTCAGTCGTTCATTAATTTTTTTCATGTTTGTTACTCTGATGTTTATTTAATTGTTCTGCTAATATCCAACCGTCATTATTCTGATCATTGTTACTGGCTTTCATGAACAGTCAGGTTAATGATGGATAAAATTCATTGCCTAATTCATAGTGTTTTTCTTGCTTATCAAAGGGTGAAGTAAAAATGATTTTATAAGCCGTCAGGCAGAGATCAATACTCTTGTTTTGGGCATTTCCATAAAGCCTGTCACCGACAACAGGATGTCCTGTATGGGACAGGTGCTGTCGAATCTGGTGTTTTCTGCCGGTTAAAATCTGAATATCAAGCAGACTGAAGAGGGGGTTATTTATTTGTTCTGCCGATAGAATTTTTGTGATGGCTTTTTTGTTTTCTAAAGGGCGATCGATAATACCGGGTGCTTGCGGCAGACCTTGCACAAGTGCTTTGTAATATTTATCAATTAAGCGTTCAGAGAACATTTTTGATAAGGTGGCGGCTGCTTTTTTACTATGTGCGATAAGAATTAAACCACTGGTTGCTTTATCAAGACGGTGAACTAAAAAAGCATTACGTTGAGGCTGTAAATGTGTTTCAGCCCAACGATAAATTGTACTATGATCGCCGTATTTACTGCCTTGAGAAAGCATGCCGGAAGGCTTGAACCAAACACTATAATCACCCTCATCAGCAATTAGTCGGGCTGAAAAATCCGTTTGTTCTAAAATATGAGCATCATAGTACAAATGCAGTGTTTGCCCAATGCAGAGTTTTTTACTGGCCCGACGAATACGTCGGGTTGATTGCTCCTGAGTCAGCCAGACAGCCCCTTTTTGCATAATCTGTTTGATTTTTTGACGGGAAAAATCGATATGTTCTGCCAAGATATCAATTGCTGTCACATTATCGTTTGATATACTCAGATGTTTTTCAAATTTTTCAGTGGCTGTTTTCAACGTTGCTGTCATTACTGTTTTATTTAGTATAATTGATTCAATTGTAGTGCATTGCATTGTATTATTCTAATATGAATATTGCATGACTCAGGAAGATTTTTATGTGTATTGTATTTATTGTTATTACAGGTTTTTTAGCGTTTTCATTTTATATGGATGGCTCAATGCTTTATGCGCTGATGAGTGGCAGCATTTGTGCAGTATTAATGATATTTTTTGCCAGAAACATCATTAATAATGCACCTTGTCTGTTTGGCAGTAGAACGGATTGCAAAAAGAAAGTTTAGGGGATGTATTCAGTGCCTGAAATAGTGGCAATACTATTTCTTTTTCGATGATTTTTTAACCGTTGTTTTTTGTTCTGCTATGGTTTCAGTTTGTTGTTCATTGTCTTTCTGGGGTGATAACCTGGGCTTTTTAATTTGCTTTAGTGCTAATTTAACTTCATCGGATTGAAAAGCAAGATGTTCTGAAATGGCATAAATCTGATCATCGCTGAGTGATAGTTTTTTCTGCATTGGCTCCAATAATAAACTGATGTCTTCAGCAGCGCAGATGACCGAGTCATAGGCTTCAGCTTCTGCTTTTACATCAAAGCGATTCAATTCATCACCATTTTTATTACACACGATGTATTCAAGCCTGATTGACATTTATTTTGCTCCTGATTGATAAGTTGTGAATCAAATTTCATGGGGTTCTTTTTGCCGGATAGGTTTAACTATCAAAATAATAACTATGATAATTGTACAGTAAAATAAATCATTTTATTAGTCTTGTATGAAAAATACTACTTATTTGTGAGCAGGGTTTTTTCATAACTCAGAACTAGAATAATTTTTATTACTGAAGCCCAGAGGTGATATCGTTTGTTTCTTTAGCAGACAGGGTCCATTACGAGTGATATTCTTAGAGCTCTGCTTTCTGGACTTACTCTTGTGAGATTACTCAGAAGTGGGTGTATCGAATTTTCATTTTGTACTCTCGAAGTGATAACTTGCCAGACAGCAACAAAAAGTGCCAAAATGGAAATGGTTATTGCGATAATTTCTATTGTCATTTTCTGAGAATTGAAATCCTGAATAGTTCAATATTATAAGTTAGGTGGCTAGATTTAAATCTCGCTATACTCAGTATATCTTGAATTGCTCTTTAATCAATCAAATAGAGTGATTAAAGGTGCGCTTGAAGCTGAATTAACTACTGGAATAATACCCATTTTAAATAATGAGTGATTTTGTTTTATTTAAAGAACGTACCTGAATTAATAGTTTATTTGTGACTTACTGGAATATAAAAAATTGAAAGGTTATTCTCTGGATCCGCATCCAAAAGCAAATGTTGCAAACCGGTATTTTGCCGTGGTTTATTCACCAAGAAAAAAACGTGATCGTTTTCCTTCGACAACGGTGACTGTTTATAAATCAAAAGTATAGTGGACCCCGAAAACTGGACAATAGGTTAAGATATAAGAGCTAACCTAATGGGGAACCTAAAAATGAGTAGAAAGAGAAAAT
>JAHXHI010000384.1 GCA_025656775.1 gamma proteobacterium symbiont of Bathyaustriella thionipta | reverse complement strand
AAGTTCAAGTCTTGCATTGGAATTGTTATTTGATAAAAAGTTACCTGATTTTATCTGAGATTAAAAATCATGCTGAATAGTTACCTTTTTATTACTATTTTTCTGATACTCCTTCTTGCCTGGTTTGGAGCACCTCTCTTTAGTTTAATATTATCGGTATCCATCATTGGCTTTACCTATCAGGAAATTGACCTAACTGTTATCCCCATAGAATTATATCGCCTGACCAATACACCATTACTACTTGCCCTGCCATTATTTACCTTTACCGGATACCTTATGAGCGAAAGCAATACGTCACAACGTCTGGTGAGATTATCCAGCGCTTTATTGGGCTGGATTCCATCTGAGCTTGTTTTAGTGACATTATTCACCAGTGCACTATTCACCGCATTTACCGGTGCAACGGGTGTCACCATTGTTGCCCTGGGTGCCCTGCTTTACCCGGCATTAAAACAATCAGGCTATTCAGAAAAATTTTCATTGGGACTGATAACAACATCGGGTAGTCTAGGCTTGTTACTTCCCCCCTCTTTACCTCTTATATTATATGTCGTCATTGTACAACAACTCGATTTGGATCAAACCATTAGTATCGAGCAGGTCTTTTTAGCGGGGATTTTCCCCACTTTATTAATGATACTGGTTTTATTTCTTTGGAGTATCTGGCAAACACGCCATTCGCCCCTGGAAACAAAAAAATACTCCAATAAAGAACTCATTTCTGCCTTACGTGAATCAATCTGGGAAATTCCTTTGCCTTTTATCGTCTTAGGTGGAATTTTTTCTGGATTCTTTGCCGTATCTGAAGCGGCTGCGGTAACTGCACTGTATATCATTATCGTGGAAGTTTTTATTTATAAAGAAGTCAGTTTATCTCAATTACCAAAAGTGATTGAAAATTCTATGACGATGATTGGTGGTATTTTATTAATTCTGGCCAGCGCACTGGCAATGACTAATTATTTTGTTGATGCTGAGGTTCCATTTTTATTATTTGAGTGGCTTCAGTCTCATGTAACAAGTCCGATTACATTTTTATTATTACTCAATATTTTCTTACTTTTACTGGGAGCAATATTAGATATTTTTTCTGCAATTGTTATTATGTCTCCCCTTATCGTACCCATTGCAATTAATTTTGGAGTTCATCCTGTTCATCTGGGTATTATATTCCTTGCAAATATGCAATTAGGTTATCTTACCCCTCCTGTTGGCATGAATCTGTTTATTGCCAGTTATCGATTTAAAAAACCAATATTTGATATATATCACTCAACAATAGTGATGATGTTGCTAATATTAGGCTGTGTATTATTAATCACTTATATTCCAGCCATTAGTTTATTTTTTGTTACTTAGAAGCTTATAAACACTCTGCAATGATACTTTTTAATGCCCTGACAGGATTTGCATCAGCAGTAATCGGCCGACCGATCACTAAATAATCTGAACCCTGGCTCAGCGCTTCAGAAGGTGTCATCACACGCTGTTGATCACCAATTGCTGTACCCGCTGGTCTTACTCCAGGAGTAACCAGACAAAAATCTTTGCCAATTTGTTGTTTCAAGGTTTTCACCTCTTGTGGTGAACAGACAACACCATCCAGACCCGAATCATTAGCCAGATTTGCTAAACGTAAAACCTGCTGAGCCGGCTCAATATCCAGACCTACCTCTGCAATATCATTACGAGATAAGCTGGTCAAAATAGTGACTCCAATCAGTAAAGGTTGATGTTCACACTGATCGATTGCTTCTCGAGCAAACTGCATCATTTTACGGCCACCTGAAGCATGCACATTGACCATCCATACACCCATGTCTGCCGCTGCCTGACAGGCTGCTGCAACAGTATTTGGAATATCATGAAATTTTAAATCCAGAAAAACATCAAAGCCTTTACTAATGAGTTTTTTTACAAGTGATGGCCCACATCTGACAAATAATTCTTTACCGACTTTTAGTTTGCAAAGAGAGGGCTCAAGCTGTTCAACCAAAGCCATTGTTGAAACTTCGTCTTTATAGTCTAAGGCGATTATAATTTTCGATTCATTTACTAATGTCATTTTTTTCCTGTTTAATAAAATTTTTTACGTATTCACCCTAATACATAAAAGACTCATAAAGATATATTATACTATTCACCTTCAATACCTTGAATGGGTTTGATAGAACTCCATGATTTACAACTCGGACACTGCCAATATATTGATTTACTATTAAAACCACATTGTGTACAGTGATAAACGGGTTTATCTTCTAAGAGTTTATCGGTAATTTCCTTCAATATTACCAGGTTATCATGAGCGGTACCTTTGGTAAAATCCAAGCTAATATCAATCAAAGAACTCAGACCGCGAATTGAAGGTTTTTTTCGAAGTGACTCAACAATAAAAAGAGCAGCTGTTTTATCATCCTTTAAATGTTGTAATTGCTGGGCATAAAGTAAAACAGATGTTACGCCTTCGTACTTGTTTAAAACATGATCCAGATAGGATTTTATTTCTTTATAGTTTTTTAATTCTTTATAACAGAGCAATAAAGACTCAAGCACCTCAGATAACATCAGAGGGTCTTGTTGTTCAACACGTCGATATGCACGTGTTGCTGCCTTGCAATTTTTTAAACTATGATAAATTTCACCTTCTATAATACTGGCACGTACTGATTGCTTATTTGTTCCTAGCGCTTTTTTTACTAATTTAAGTGCTTCTTTTAAATGACCATTATTTTTGCTAATCAGGGCAAGTTCGCAATAAAAATGGGAGACTTGAAGTGTATATGATTTATTCGATGCTGATTCCAGCTTTTTGGCTATTAAAATTGCATTTTGCCAGTCATGTTCCTGCTGATAAATAGAAAGCAGGTATTTTAATGCCGATGATACATGAGACTGCTTTTTAATAAGCTCCTGAAATAGATTTTCTGCTCTATCTAATAAACCGGCATTCATGAAATCTTTAGCAAGTTCATAAAGCGCATCATTGCGTTTCACAAGGCTAAGAGATGGTTTTGCAATGACATTTTGATGAATTTTTATCGCTTGTTCAACTTCACCACGTTGACGATAAAGATTACCTAAAGAAATATGGGTATCAACTGTTTCTTCACCGACCTCAAGCATACCAACAAATACATTAATTGCCTTATCGGTTTGTTCATTGAGAAGATAATTCAGCCCCTTGAAGTAATCAGAGCTTAACGTATAAGAAGATGAGGCTGATGGATTTTTTTCGTGTTTCTTTCTGCCCAAAAACACACCCAGCATAAAAGCCAGAATAAAAAATGGTAAGACTATAAATAATGGTGAATTATCCATCATATAATTGTTATTAGCCTATTCCTTCGATGATAAATGCCTATTAAAAATAGTTATTTAATTTTTTGATTCAGAAGATTCAATCAGGGTAACAGAATTTTCATCTAATTTTTTAAGCTGTCTCTGTGCACGACGTACTTGATGACGCAAGCTTAAAATTACCAGACTATTAATCAGTGTGGCCAGTATGGCACCAACCATAATAGCTCCAACTAGAAGTATAGAAAGTGGCTGTGTGACACTTCCATAATAATAATTAAAAACAACCTCTTCAGCATTAACAATAGCAATCGCAACACCGAAAGCCATAAATAATAATAAAATAAGAATGCTAAACAATCGTTTCATGAGTTATTCCGATCGGTTTAAATATATGAAGGTATAAAAAACAATTGATTAAAACTAGCTTGAAACTCATATCAACAGGTAAATTAATAAATATGGTAAAAACAAGCTAGTAGAATCTATTGTTTTAGTATAACTCTAACAGATAGATTTATCTCTACTCATTGGAAAATTAATAGGGATAATTAGTATTATCGGTTGAGTTACAGTAACTCTTTACTGCGAGTTTTATTAACTCGTTCTCTTAGTTCTCTACCAGGTTTAAAATGCGGAACATATTTTGATGCCAGGGTAACAGCATCGCCTGTTTTCGGATTTCTGCCTGTTCTTGGTGGACGGTAGTGAAGAGAAAAACTACCAAAACCACGAATTTCTATACGTTCACCTGATGCCAGTGTCTGAGCCATCAGATCTAGCATGGATTTTACAGCTAATTCGACATCTTTATAGGCTAATTGAAATTGTTTTTGAGCAAGCGCTTCAATCAACTCAGATTTAGTCATTTTGTGTTATCCTTCGGTCGATTGGTAATAAACTTATAAGTTAATTTTCGCCATATTGAATAATCCAATCTATTCAAAAGGTAAAAAACTAACTTTAGAAATTGACCACTATAGCAACAAAATTAATCAAGACCAAAATTAAAACTGGGAACAAGCTCCCAATTTTAATTTAATCCTGAACGTTAATTACTTCTTGCTTAATTGATCTTTTAACAGATCACCAAGAGAAGTCGTTGCAGAACCACCATCAGTGTATTCCTGCATAACTTCTGCTTCTTCAGCAACATCCTTTGCTTTAACAGATAAGTTAATCACGCGACTCTTACGGTCAACACCAATAAACTTGGCTTCTAATGCATCGCCAACTTTAAGGATTGTTGATGCGTCTTCAACTCTTTCACGAGAAAGTTCAGAAACACGGATATAAGCTTCAACACCTTCAATCAGTTCAATCACTGCACCACGTGCATCAACTTCTTTAACGGTACCGTTAACAACAGTTCCCTTAGGGTTAGCCGCAACATACGTTGAGAAAGGATCTTGATCCAGTTGCTTAACACCAAGTGAAATACGTTCACGTTCAGGATCTACTGCCAGAACAACAGCTTCTAGCTCATCACCTTTCTTGAAGTTAGTAATTTCTTCTTCACCGGCACTATTCCATGAGATATCAGAAAGATGAATAAGACCATCAATTCCACCATCAAGACCAATGAAAATTCCGAAATCAGTGATAGATTTTATCTTACCGCTGACCTTATCACCCTTATTATGAGTCGCTGAGAAAACTTCCCATGGGTTTTGAGAACATTGCTTCATACCTAATGAAATGCGACGACGCTCTGGATCGATATCCAGAACCATCACTTCAACTTCATCACCTACATTACATACTTTTGAAGGGTGAACATTTTTGTTAGTCCAATCCATTTCAGAAACGTGAACCAGACCTTCAACGCCTTCTTCGATCTCAACGAAACAACCGTAGTCAGCCAGATTAGTCACTTTACCACTCAAACGAGTGCCTTCTGCATAACGTGCTTTGATTTGAGTCCATGGATCATCGCCAGTCTGCTTAAGACCAAGTGATACACGTGAACGCTCACGATCAAATTTAAGCACTTTAACGTCAATCTCATCACCAATGGCAACGATTTCACTTGGGTGCTTAACACGTTTCCATGCCATATCAGTAATATGTAACAGACCGTCAACACCACCCAGATCGATGAATGCACCGTAATCGGTAAGGTTTTTAACAATACCTTTAACTGTCTGGCCTTCTTCAAGATTTTCAAGTAATTGTTCACGTTCCGCTGAGTTCTCAATTTCAACAACAGCACGACGAGAAACGACAACGTTATTACGTTTTTGGTCAAGCTTAATGACTTTAAATTCTAATTCCTTACCTTCAAGGTAAGTGGTATCACGTACTGGACGTACGTCAACTAATGAGCCAGGTAAGAAGGCACGAATATCACCGAGTTCGACGGTAAAGCCACCCTTAACCTTATCAATAATAGTACCGGTAACAGTTTCGTCAGCATCAAATGACTTATCAAGACGAATCCATGCAGCTGCACGTTTCGCTTTTTCACGAGACAGACGAGTCTCACCATAGCCGTCTTCGATGGTATCCAGAGATACTTCCACTTCGTCACCAACGTTAACTTCTCCGTCAGTTGCAAATTGTTCCAGTGGAATAACACCTTCAGACTTCAGACCGGCATTAACAACGACAAAATCGTTATCAATACTGACGATTACGCCAGTGACCAGTGAACCGGGTTTCATTTCAGTCTTTTTTAGACTTTCTTCAAATAATTCAGCAAAGCTTTCGCTCATTAGAGGTACATCCTTGATCAAACTTTTAATTTAAAAGTTAATCATCTGTTATGGTAAAAACAGGTTGTTTTTACAGTTTAAGTAATGTTTATCACCTTAAGTGATTGTCTTATGGACAATGTTAGATAAAGGCTTTAAACGGTTTTAATTAATAATAAAAATCACATCATTATTGATTGAGATTTTTATACAATTGCATCACTTTTTCAAAGACCTCATTAATACTTAGCTCTGAGGTATCTATAATGTATGCATCTTGTGCTGCTTTAAGAGGTGATGCGCTGCGATTCATATCCCGCTCATCCCGTTCTCTTATCTCATTAACAAGGTCGGTGATTTTAACACTATTTCCTTTCTCTATCAACTGCTTATAACGTCTTTTTGCTCTTTCATCAGCCGTAGCAGTTAAAAATACTTTTAAGGGTGCATCAGGGAAAATAGTCGTCCCCATATCACGTCCGTCAGCAATAAGCCCGGGCATTTGTAAAAACGCTTTCTGACGTTTAAAAAGGGCTTCACGAACCATTGGCAGTGCCGCAACGATAGAGGCGTTATTTCCAGCAGATTCAGTGCGTATTAATGCTTCAACATCTTGTTCTTCCAGAAGAACACCCCCTTGAGGCAGGAATTTAACAGCCAGATATTCAGCAATTTCAGCAACTTCATTCTCAGCTTCAAGGGCAACGCCTTTTTTCATGCAAGCAAGTGCTGTGAGGCGATAGAGCGCACCACTATCTAAATAATGCCAGCCCAGTTTTTCAGCCAGCAATGCAGAAATAGTACCTTTACCAACACCGCCTGGACCATCTAAAGTAATGACAGGTGTTAAATCAGACATTTATACATCTGCCTTACTATTGACCTGCAGACCACAGGATTGTGCAAGTCCGATAAAATCAGGAAATGAGGTATTTACATTGGCACAATCTTTAATGGTAACAGGACCTTTTGCTTTTAATGCTGCCATAGCAAATGACATCGCAATACGATGGTCGCCCAGACCGTCAACTGTACCTGATGAAAATTCACCGCCATTAATAATCATACCGTCTTTAGTACCTTCACAATCAATACCAAGAATTTTCATACCATCAACCATGGCCTGGATACGATCACTTTCTTTTACACGCAGCTCTTCTGCTCCGGTTAAAATTGTCTGACCGTCTGCACAGGCCGCTGCAATTGAAATAGCCGGAAATTCATCGATAGCTAATGGCACCTGATCTTCAGGAATATGAATCCCTTTAAGCTTTGCATATCGAATACGAATATCAGCAACTGGTTCACCACCCACTTCCTGTTCATTAGACAGGCTTATATCAGCGCCCATTTGCTGTAAAATATTAATTACACCAATTCGAGTCGGGTTAATACCCACATGTTTAAGAGTAATATCCGAGTCTTCCGAGATACTGGCTCCCACCATAAAAAATGCAGCTGAAGAAATATCTGAAGGTACATCAATATCACAGGCAGTTAATTTGCCTCCGCCCTGAAGACATATTTGACGACGCTGCTCGTCTAGTTCATCAACTTTGATATCGTAGCCAAAACCCTGAAGCATACGTTCTGTATGATCTCTGGTAGGCGCAGGTTCTGTTACACAGGTTTGTCCTTGTGCATATAAACCCGCCAGTAAAACACATGATTTCACCTGAGCACTGGCCATAGGCAATGTATAGTTAATGGCTTGTAACTGTGATTCATTATTACTATGGATGATAAGTGGTGCTGTACCGTCTTTATTGGTTTCAATATGTGCACCCATTTGCACCACGGGATCAGTAACACGCTTCATGGGTCTGGATGATAATGAGTGATCACCAGAAAGGGTAAGATCAAAGCCCTGAGCTGCTAACAAGCCTGTTAGTAAGCGCATAGAAGTACCAGAATTACCGAGATCAAGCGGTCCATCAGGGGCCTTAAGACCATACATCCCAACGCCATCAATAATCACTTTGCCCTGTTCATCCGGCCCAGTGATCTGTACTCCCATTGCACGAAATGCTCTAAGCGTTGCCAGAGAATCTTCACCTTGTAAAAAGCCAGTGATGGTCATGCAACCTTCACTTAATGAACCCAGCATGATTGAACGGTGAGAAATTGATTTGTCACCTGGAACTCGGATATGGCCCGTTAAATGTCCGCCCGGTTTAGCAATATACGTAATTGATTGTTCTTCTGACATAATTTTCCAAGTAAAATTTTATAGAATTGAGTGGTAAATAAAAAACTGTTCTAGTTTTATATTGTTTTATTTCCAGGATAGGTGCTATATTTTGATAAAGCCAAGCCATTGTTTGTGTATTGAGTTGTCGATACTGGCTATCACTTTTTTGGCAGTTAATGATTCTTCAAAAATAGTGTCATTATCTATCGTGCATGATACACAACCCGATTCTTCAGCGATTAATAAACCGGCAGCATAATCCCATAACATTTGTTTACCATGCAGATAGACTTGAACCCTACCCAAAGCTAACCAGCACCAATCCAGAGCAATAGAGCCAAAGCTTCGTTGTGAACGATAGGGAGATTGTGTGACTAGTTTTGTAGCCAGATCATTGGGAAGTCGTTTAAAATCAACAATGGCAATACATTCAGATAATTTTTGAGGGGCTTCCGGTCTGATAATTTTCTGACCATTTAACTGTGCGCCCTCACCTTTCACTGCGGTAAAACATTCATCACGAACGGGATCATAGATTAACCCCAGTACGGTTTCCTTATTTATAACTAAAGCTAATGAAATAGAGAAATAAGGTAAAGTTGCGGCAAAATTACTGGTACCATCTATTGGATCAAGACACCAGTAACCAGAATGATTCTCAGAAAAAAATGATGTTAATTCTGTTTCAGTCAGTTCTTCAGCAAAAAAACCATATTCTGGAAAATATCTGCTTAATTCTGCTTTAATGGCATTTTGTACATCAACATCCGCTTGTGTAATTAAAGAACCATCAGCTTTGCTTTGTGCTTTAACTTTTGAAAAATACTGAAGCAAAACATCATTAGAAACAAGCTTAACTATGGACTCTATTTTATTGATAATTAAATGATTATTCATGTTGCAAATTACTTATAAGTATTGTTTAAAAAATAACAAATATCACTCATCACCTGATATTTTTCTATATTGATGTCCGCTTTTTAAAATCCAGCGCATCCGGGTAACCACTGGAAAAAATACTGACAAAGAATCCCAAAACAGTCAGTGCTTCATGTACATTGGCTGTATTTCTTGAACGAGAAATAAATTTTTACAGATAGTATCTAATTGCTTGCAATTAAGCTGCAAAGATAGAGGAGTATAAGAAGGCTTATCTGGGTTCATTATTGTCTGTTAAAAGTAAATTAATCAAATTTCCGGGCAACAAAATCATCTCTGCTTTTTTTCGCTCGTATAAATATTTCCTTTAAAAAATCACCATCCCCCTGCTTCAAGGCGAAACGTAATTGATTCAGATCGGCACTGAAATGATCAAGATGTTCCAGTAGAGCGTCTTTATTGGCCAGACAAATATCCTGCCACATAGAGGGATCACTGGAAGCGATACGCGTAAAATCTCTGAAACCACCGGCCGCGTTTTCAAAAATTTCCTGTTTTTCATCTAAAGTGGTTAAGGTATTAACTAAAGAAAAAGCAAGCAGATGCGGCAAATGACTGGTGGCAGCCAACACAAGATCATGATGATGAGCATCCATTGTAATCACTTGTGCCCCGGCGGATTCCCATAAACGTGTAACCATATCGATGGCTTCAGGATTGGTTTGCTTGAGCGGCGTTAAAATAACACGGTGCTCATGATAAAGCGTTGCAAAAGATGCTTCCACACCACTGTTTTCAGTGCCTGCTATAGGATGACCCGGCACAAAATTCTCAGGTACTTCATTAAATACAGCTTCGGCTGCTTCAATCACACTTGATTTTGTACTGCCGCCATCGGTAATAATGGCGTCTTTTTTTATTGCGTCTTTTAATTGGGAAAGTACAGACTGGAAGCTACCAACCGGGGTTGCAATAAAGATCACATCAGCATCTTTAACCGCTTGTTTTACATCCTGAGAATAATCATCAATGACACCCAAAGACAGTGCTGTTTGTAAATTATCAATATTACGCCCACAGCCTGTTATGTGATTAACAAGACCGGCTTGACGAATAGCTCTGGCAAACGATCCACCAATTAAACCAACACCAATAATGCATAAGTGCTCAATTTTTTTTGCCGTTTTCATTAATATAAAGCCATTTGCGATATATTCATCTGGAAAGTACTTTCTTTAATGCTTCAAAGACTCTTTGACTTTCATCCATAGTACCAATCGATATTCTTAGGTATTCGGCCATTTGATAATTTGCAACCGGACGGGTGATCACACCTTCATAAAGCAGCTTTTCGTATATTTGAGCGCTGTCAGGTCCGGTTTTAACACAAACAAAATTACCTGCAGAGGGAATATAACTTAGACCAAGTGACTTAAAAGCATTGACGAGGAAAGCCATTCCCTGACAATTCAGTTCAACACTGTTTTGCAGGTGTTGAAAGTCATCTAAGGCAATTGCTGCAGATTCCAGTGCAAAGGTATTATTGTTAAAGGGTTGCCTGACGCGATTTAGCATATCAGCAATTGCAATGGAAGACAGTGAATAACCCACTCTGAAGCTGGCAAGACCATAAGCTTTAGAAAAAGTTCGTGTGATTACCAGATTTTCAAACTGACCTAATGAAGCGATCATGGAGTGATAATCTTGTGAGAAACCCGATCCAGGGTGAGAAGCATATTCTTCATAGGCTTCATCAATCACAACGACTATATTTTTGGGCACTTTTTCCAGAAAAGACTGTAAATCGTCTGCAGATAAACAGGTACCTGTTGGATTATTGGGATTGGCAATAAAAATTAAACGGGTATTATTGGTGATTGCCGTCAGCATCGCATCAAGATCATATCCCCAATCGGATGCCTGAGTAATAACGGCTGTTGCGCCAACGGCTTGAGTTGCTATTGGATAGACAGCAAATGCATACTGTGAAAAAATGACTTCATCATTAATCGATGCAAAGGCTCTTGCCAGAAGATCTAAAATATCATTTGAGCCATTACCAAGTGTTATTTGTTCAATTGATAAATCAGCTAACTCAGGTGAAAGTTTTTCAAGCAGCTTGTTTTTTAAAACAAAACCGTTGCCATCAGGGTAACGGGATAATTCTTGCGGCTCCTGCAAAAGCTTATTTAAATGAGCAAGTACTTTAGGGCTGGGGCCTAACGGATTTTCATTAGAGGCCACTTTTACAGCATTTTTAACACCATATTCACGCTCTAATTCATTAACTGGTTTTCCCGGAATATAGGGATGAAGCTGAGCAACACTGGCAACAGCCTGAGGTAAAACAGATTGAGTCATTATAAAACAGCCTTGGGATAGGAGCCCAGTATTTTCATTATACTTGATTGCTGCTTAATTGCTTCCAAAGCAGTGGCAACTGCCGGATCAGATATGTGACCATCTATATCAATAAAAAAAAGATACTGCCATAAACCACTTTTTGAAGGTCTTGATTCAATTCGAGTCATTGAAAGGCCATTTTCAGCGATGGGTTTAAGCAGGCTATGTAAAGCGCCCGACTGGTTTGCCGAAGTTACCATAATCGATGTTTTATCAACGGTATTGACCATTATTTGTTCATTAATATGCTTTCTTGCAGAGCTGGAAGAACCAACATCCTGTTTACCTAATATGATAAAGCGAGTGGTGTTATCGGGTTCATCTTCAATCTTTTCCGCCAGGATGTTAAGCTGGTATATCTGAGCAGCCGCATTACTGGCAATAGCAGCTGAGCCTTTTTCCTGGGAAGCAAGTCGTGCCGCTTCAGCGTTACTATTAACAGGTATGCGTTCAATTCCAGGTAAACTGCTATCTAACCACTCTCGGCATTGAGCTAAAGATTGCTGATGAGAGTAGATTTTTTTTATACTTGATAGTGTTTCATTATCAGCCATCAAATATTGATGAATTCTCAGGGATACTTCACCACAAATCTTCAAGGGTGATTCAATTAACATATCAAGAGTATGACTAATCACACCTTCAGTGGAATTTTCAACCGGAACAACACCATAGTGACAAGAATCAGCATCCACTTCACGAAAGACTTCATCAATGCTTGAAAAAGGAACTGTTCTGACTGAATGACCAAAATGTTTTAACGCTGCTGCCTGAGTAAAAGTGCCTTCCGGACCTAAAAAGGCAATCTTCATTGGTTGCTCCAGGGCAAGACAGGCAGACATGACCTCACGGAAAAGGCGAGCCATTTCTTCATTACCTATCGGGCCCTGATTACGATCCATCACTTTGCGCAAAACAGATGCTTCTCGTTCTGGACGATAAAAAATAACATTTTCACCCTCTTTTACATCAGATAATTTAGCATCAGCTACTTTTTTTGCACAAACAGCACGCTGGTTCAGTAATAACTGAATCTGTTGATCAAGCTCATCAATTTCATCACGTATTTTTATGAGATCGTCACTCAATGCCTTCTTTCCTTTGAAAATTTTCTGCTAAAATTACGATAAAACTCTTACACAAAGAACACCGTCGATGGCATCAAGAGTATCAACAATATCGGAAGATACGGTACCGTTCACATCGACAATCGTATAAGCCAAATTGCCTTTTGATTTATTCACCATATCAGAAATATTCAAATTGGCATCTGCAAGCAGTGATGATATTTGTCCCAGCATGTTAGGCACATTGGAATTCGCTATGGTAATTCGATGACAACCTTCTGCTTTAGGCATATTCACTTCAGGGAAGTTAACTGATAATTTAATATTTCCGTTTTCTAAATATTCACGAACATTTTCAGAAACGATAATGGCACAATTATCTTCAGCATCCTGAGTTGAGGCACCTAAATGGGGTAATGTCACCACATTAGGCACATCTTTAAGCGTATTATTGGCAAAATCATTAACATAACCATAAACATGACCTGATTTTAATGCTTCAGCCATGGCTTCATCATCAATAATCCCGCCGCGTGCAAAATTAAGAATAGTCGCATTTTTGTTTAATAATTTGATGCGATCGGCATTTAACATATTGCGTGTTACATCGATTAATGGCACATGAAATGTTAGAAAATCAATTTTAGGCAACATTGCATCAAAACTGGCTGCCTGTTCAACACTTGAGGATATCATCCAGGCACTTTCAACAGTTAAACCGGGATCGAACCCAATGACATTCATACCTAAATCTTCAGCAACTTTAGCCACTGCACGGCCGATTGCACCTAAACCAACAACACCTAATGTTTTTCCAGGTAATTCAAAACCACCAAAATTTTTCTTTCCCGCTTCGACTGCCTTGCTAATCTCTTCATCAGTACCTTCCTGTCCCTTGGCAAATTCCCAGGCAGGGCCAATGTGACGTGCAGACATTAACATACCAGCAAGTACCAGTTCTTTTACAGCATTAGCATTAGCACCTGGTGCATTAAATACAGGAATACCTTTAGCACTCATCTTGTCAACCGGGATATTATTTACCCCTGTTCCCGCGCGACCCACAGCTTTCAGGCTTTCTGGTATAGCCATATCATGCATTTTAAAAGAACGCAGTAAAATGCCATCAGGATGTTGAATTTCTGAAGCAATTTCATAGCTTTCTCTTGGGAATTTCTCAAGTCCTGCCACCGAGATATTATTTAATGTTAGAATTTTATTCATGGTCGTTAATTTCCAATACTAGCAAAGTGGTATAATTTCAGTTTGACTGTCATACCAACTGCTATAAATTTCCAGAACCGCTATTTATGGCAATCCATAAAACAGCATATATTAAAAAAGGGAGTTATCTTGTTTATCAGGCATTTGCTTGAGCAAATTCTTTCATAAACTCAACTAAGGTATCAACACCCTCTTCAGGCATGGCATTATAGATACTGGCACGCATGCCACCCACGGAGCGGTGGCCTTTTAATGTAGCCAGACCTTTTTTAGCCGCCTGCTCAAGGAATGCAGCGTCTAAATCAGCACTTTTTAAGGTAAATGGTACATTCATCCAGGAGCGATAACGCATTTCAACCGGATTGGCATAGAAATCACTGCTATCAATTGCTGCATATAATTTATCAGATTTGTCTTTATTGATTTTGCCAATACCTTCAAGACCACCTTTGCCAAGAACCCAGTCAAACACCAGTCCCGCAAGATACCAGCTATAGGTAGGCGGAGTATTGTACATAGAGTCATTATCAGCATGTGTTTTATAGTTCAGCATTGCAGGTGTGCTTTGTGATGCGTTGCCAATTAAGTCTTCACGAATAATGACCAGTGTCAGACCAGCAGGGCCTACATTCTTTTGCGCGCCAGCGTAGATCATACCGAACTTTGACACATCAATAGGACGAGATAATATAGTTGACGACATATCAGCGATTAATGGCACATCCCCCGTATCGGGAATATAATCGAATTCAACACCACCAATGGTTTCATTAGGTGTGTAATGGACATAGGCGGCATCAGGATTAAGATTCCAGCTTGAAAATTCAGGAATAGTGGTAAAACCAGAATCTTCTGAAGTGGTAACAACATTCACATCACAGTAGCGTTTTGCTTCTGCAATCGCTTTTTTCGACCACATACCGGTATTTACATAGTCTGCGGTGGTTTTATCGCCTAATAAGTTTAAAGGAATTGCAGCAAATTGTGAGCTGGCACCACCTTGTAGAAAAAGTACTTTGTAGTTATCCGGAATAGACATCAGCATTCTTAGATCAGCTTCGGCTTTGCTGGCAATAGACATAAAGGCCTTACCACGATGAGACATTTCCATGACGGACATGCCCTCGCCATTCCAGTCAAGCATTTCATCACTGGCTTTTTTGATTACAGCTTCAGGCAACATTGCTGGACCTGCGCTAAAATTGAAAACTCTAGACATCTTTTATCCTTGTGAACGTATATTAGAAAAATTATAAATTGAAAAAAAATAATTCTGGTGGCACACCTGAACTATGTGTTAATTATGCGTTAACAATGCACAGAAAAAACAGGCACCGGAGCATTTATTCCAAATCGTGTTCAGGAATAAATGCCGATAAAGTTATTCTTCTGCTGGTGTATCATCTGCAGGTGCTTGTTCAGATGGAGTTTCTGAGGGCTCTTTATTTGCTGAAGGCTCCTCATTCGCTGAAGGCTCCTCAGCATCCAAACCTTCATCATCAGTCACTGTTTCACAAACACGTTCGATTTGCACCAATCGTTCATTTTTGGTCAGACGAATTAAACGTACACCCTGGGTATTTCTGCCGACAATTGATATTTCTGTCGAACGAGTTCGAACAATTGTACCGCCATCCGTGATAAGCATTATTTCGCTGACTTCATCAAGCAGACAGGCACCAACCATTGAGCCATTGCGTTCTGATGCCTTAATTGCCAGCACACCCTTTCCGCCACGTCCTTTAACAGGATACTCAGAAATTCTGGTGCGTTTACCATAACCATTTTCAGTCGCGGTGAGCACATAACGATCTTCACATTCAGGCGGCACAACTATCAATGAAACCACTTTATGTTCATCCGCAAGTCTTATTCCTCTCACACCGGTCGCAACTCGGCCTGTCGTACGAACCAGTGATTCATTAAAACGAATTGCCTTGCCTTCAGTACTAAACAACATAATGTCCTGTTGACCATCAGTCAGCTGAACATCAATCAGTTTATCGCCTTCTCGCAGATCAATCGCACGAATACCATTCGCTCTGGGACGTGAATAATCAAGTAATGGAGTCTTTTTAACAGTACCATTAGCAGTAGACTGTAAAATAAACTGACCATCAATAAATTCCTTAATAGGAAGAATTGCATTCACTTTTTCATCTTCAGATAAAGGCAGAAGATTAATGATGGGACGACCTCTGGAGCCTCGACTTGCCAGCGGCAATTCATAGACTTTTTTCCAATAGACCTGACCAGCATTGGTAAAACATAAAATAGTATCATGACTCGATGCCACAAATAGCTTATCGATAAAGTCTTCATCTTTCATCGAAGTGGCTGATTTACCTCGACCACCACGACGCTGTGCTGAATAATCGGCTAATGGCTGAGTTTTGACATACCCCTCGTGAGAAAGTGTAACCACCCGATCTTCTTCAGCAATCATATCTTCCATACAGAGATCATCTTCAGACTCTCTGATTTCAGTACGGCGTTCATCACCGTATTGTGTTAAAACAGCTTCCAGCTCTTCACGAATGACACCCATAAGTACTTCATGGCTGCCTAAAATAGTAAGAAACCATTTAATCTTTTCAATAATTTCTTTATATTCAGCAACAATTTTATCTATTTCAAGACCCGTTAAACGATGCAG
Organism: gamma proteobacterium symbiont of Bathyaustriella thionipta; assembly: GCA_025656775.1. GTDB lineage: Bacteria > Pseudomonadota > Gammaproteobacteria > GRL18 > GRL18 > GRL18. The sequence continues at coordinate 1,641 of JAHXHI010000384.1, read as the reverse complement.
ACGTAAGTCAAGAATTGCCTGTGCCTGGACAGGTGATAGATGGTAGCCATCGTCAAATAAACCATAATGAGCTTCCAGACCATCTGGACGCGATTGCTCACCCCCTTCTGATAATAACTCTCTAACCAGTCCTGGCTCCCAGGAGTTGTTTATTAATTTTTCTTTAGCTTCCTGAGGGTTAGCCGATTCTTTTATCGCCTTAATTAAAGGATCAATATTAGCCAGGGCAACTGCCTGACCTTCAAGAATATGTGCACGTTCACGTGCTTTTCTTAATTCATATACTGTACGACGGTTAACGACTTCACGACGGTGACGAATAAACTGTTCAATTAATTCCTTTAAATTGAATAATTTGGGTTGCCCATCAACCAGTGCCACCATGTTAATGCCAAAGACATTTTGCATGGCAGTATGTTTATAAAGATTATTGAGCAGGACATCTGCTGATTCACCACGCCTGGTTTCAATAACCATACGCATACCATCTTTATCAGACTCATCGCGTAATTCAGAAATACCCTCAATTTTCTTTTCTTTAACCAGATCGGCAATTCGTTCAAGTAAACGGGCTTTATTGACCTGATACGGTAATTCGGTGACAACCAGACGTTCACGACCACTGGACATTTCTTCAATTTCAGTTCGGGCACGAACACGTATACGACCACGACCGGTATGATAGGCTTCGTGAATACCACGGGAACCGTTGATAATGCCTGCTGTTGGAAAGTCAGGTCCGGGAATAAGGGCAATTAAGTCAGGTATGGAAATCTCAGGATTATCAATAAACGCCAGACAGGCATTAACAACTTCTGATAAATTATGAGGTGGAATATTTGTCGCCATGCCCACAGCAATACCAGAAGAGCCATTAATCAGCAGATTTGGAATTTTGGTCGGCAGTACATCAGGCTCATGCTCTGATTCATCATAATTTGGGTTGAAATCAACGGTTTCTTTGTCAATATCAGCCAGTAATTCATGAGATATCCTGGCCATACGTACTTCGGTATAACGCATAGCGGCCGGTGAATCACCATCCACTGAACCAAAGTTACCCTGACCATCTACCAGCATGTAACGCAGGGAAAAATCCTGAGCCATACGGACAATCGTATCATAAACGGCGGTATCACCATGGGGATGATATTTACCTAATACTTCACCAACAATACGGGCGGATTTCTTATAAGGCTTATTAAAGTCCATGCCGGCTTCGTGCATGGCATAAATAACTCGACGATGAACCGGTTTCAGGCCATCACGAACATCGGGAAGTGCTCGTCCTACAATTACGCTCATCGCATAATCCATATAGGACTGCTTCATCTCCTCCTCAATATTGATATGAAGGAGTTCTTTTGCAAAATCTGACATTGAGTGCTTATATTTCCATTTTTTTCTTGCCTTCTATATTTGCTAAAATAGAAGTTTATGTGTGTAAATAGAGCGAACTCTAAAACTTGATTATTCTAGCACATATTCAACAATGTATGTGCTCTTTATTACAACTAAAATTTAGATATTTAATTGATTTAAGCAACATGACCAGGGTAAGAGCATTATAAATGCTGCCCTAATAAAATTTCAGCCCTGAAATTATCATCCAGAGCAGCTAATTTACGCTTTCGCTTAAGG
>JAHXHI010000255.1 GCA_025656775.1 gamma proteobacterium symbiont of Bathyaustriella thionipta | reverse complement strand
TGCATAGACATGTCGGTTTTAATAAATTACATAACTTTTCTGTCAAGCTTTTTTTTTCAATTTTTTTTAAATTTATGCTGAATAGTTACCAGCGGGTTAACTTAGAATCTAACAGAAAGACCTGTAGAGAATACGATGCCTGGATTGACGGTAATCGATAAATCTTCGCCATCATAAACACCATCGTCGTTACTATCATTATAACCACGTGCGGTATTGTAATAATCACGATCAAAGATGTTATCAACACGTGCAAAGAATGACCAGTCTGCATGACCTATTTGTCTTTCATAATTTGCCCAGACATTAAATACTGCACGACCCCCAATCTCTTCCTGGTTTATTTCATCAGCATAATAACTTGACTGTGCCTGCATTTCAGTTGAAATAGTCCAGTATTTTGCAGGTCGAATGCGAAGGATTGCATTAAGATTATGTTCAGGTGTCCGTGGAACACTATTGCCGCCATTATCATAGGCAGTTAAACAATCAACAATAGCAAAAGGAGGACGAGTACTTCTTATTGGTGTTGAACCAGAAGGACAGCCCCCGGCAATAGGAGCCGTTTTAAGATTAAAATTATCATAGCTCTTATATTCTGCATCCAGATAGGTATAGGCAATATCCCAGGAAAACATTTTACTCATATCGCTGTTAATGGCGAGCTCCAGACCACGGTTTCGAACATCTCCAATATTGTCATAGATGTTATCTGCATCATCCGCTCGGGTATATTGACCTGCGGTTGCCTGAATATAATCATCACGATCCAGCTGGAAGATCGATGCATCGATATCATGAGCAATACCAAATAAATGGGTACTCATTCTAAATCCTATTTCAAGATTGATTGATTCTTCCGGATCAAGATCAGGGTTTGCAGCAACCAGTCGATCAGGATGGCTGTTACCCGTAAAAAGTTGTTCAGGCGTCGGGGTTCTAAAACCAGTCGATGCATTGGCATAAAAATCCAGATTGTCTTTTAATGCATAGTTCCCACCCAGACGGAATGAATTGACATTAAAATCTTCATCACCGCTTTGTGTCGGATCAAGCTTGTCTTTATAGTCTACCTCTATATAATCATTTCGACCATTTAAGGTTAAAATAAGCTTGTCAGTGGCTTTATACTTTAGCTCTCCATAAAATGCTCTGACATCTTCATCCGTTTTATTATCATCATAAAAATCGCCATTACTATAGCCACGCCATGCAAGATCATCATCATTTTGAATAATGACTTCATTTTCATAAGTATTATCTCTTAGATCAACACCCGCCATCCAGGCAAATGTTTTGCCGTCAGTACGGTATTCAGACTTGAATCCTCGTTGAACTTGCTCATAATCATTATCATAAGAATACCGAGTGGGATCACTATTAATAGGATCTGAATCAAATTTTGTTTCATCGGTATATTGATAGACATTCAACATTAGATTTGAAGAATTATCAAAATCTTTTGAATAGGTCGCAAAGAATTTTTGCAGGTCTACTTCGTAATTATTAGCATAATCATTATAGGACCAGATATCTTTACTTTTTGGATCATTTTCAGCCGCAGTTTTACCGGTTACTGTACCATGACTGCCCTTCTCTCTATCAGAGATTTCCATACCTAAAGTCAGATCACTGCTGTCATCAATATAATATTGTAACTTACCATTAAGATAATCTGCTTTCGAATCAGCATCATCATAATAACCATCCGTTTCACGACGGGAAATTTGTAAATGACCATTAGCCTGTTCATTTTCAAAGCCCGCTTGTAGTAACGCTTTATTGGTATCGAATGAACCTGTTTCTAAATCAATTCTATAACCTGCATTATCAGCACCTCGTTTGGTGGTAATAATAACCGCTCCAGCTAATGCATCATCACCGAACAGATAAGATGCACCACCTTTAATCACTTTAATCGATTCAATATTATCCAGGTCAATATTCACCCGCCCCGTTCTTTCAAATACAGGTACACCATCAATGACCACAGCAACACCGGGACGTTCACCCATAAACACCTGGTTTTCAACACCACGAATATGGATTTTTAAAGAATCACCATTTTGCACTTCAGTGGTGATACCAGGAATACGTCGTAACATATCCTGAATATTTTTCGGGAGATCTTTATCAATTTCTTTACCGCTGATAATACCAATACTGGACGCTTCATCTCTTTTATTTTCAAACCGATCATCAATCGTCGTTGACTGGACACTGATAGTGCCTAAATCATCGGCTAAAATCTGAGGGGAAACTAAAGTGAAGGAGGAAATTACTGCAAGGGGTAGCACTTGTTTTAACAAATTATACTTAATCATATTTTTCTCTCTTAAACACCACATGGAGAATGCCCAAAGCAGGCATAAAGGAATCTATTTGGCAATAACCGTACCATTTATAAGTTATTATAATTTAAGTAAATTTTTATTTGACAATAATGGAGATTGAGTTATTTAATGAAAAAGTATGGGATATGACACAATAAAAAAAGTCCTATTTATGTATCAATAGCGGCAAAGTTAATATGGAAATGCGGCTAAAAGCGCAGTCAGAGCAGGCACGTTTTAAAACAATAAGAATGGGAGGTGAATAAAAACCACCCTGAGAAAATGACTGAGAATACTGGTTTTCTACTCCTAGTCATCCATCACAGATAAGTAAGCCATAATCGCTTGAAGTTCATCAGGTTCTATTTCTGAAAATAATTCTTCAGAATATTCATGCCAACGGGCACCGCTGACAAAATCATTAATCTGTCTTATCATATATTCAGTGTATTGCCCTGCAAGAGGCGGTGTATCTGAGTCTTCTTTGCCCATACCCCGCTTACCATGACAAAGCTGACAATCGTCAATATAAAGCTCTTCACCCAGTTCAAGATCCCCTTCTACTTTAGGAATATTAAAGACTTTTTTGGCGGTCAAAAGTTTTTCATAAGCTGTCGTATTCTCATCAAACTCAGGAATTTTGGTGAGTAATTTAATTTGAGCCAGATAAGCAGAAAAAGAAGGTACATCTTCTGCCGGTAATTCACGGTCATTGGTATAAGGACGCATGGGCATATTTTTACGTTTTTCATCTTTGAATAATTGAATCTGCTGAGCGATATAACCTGCAGGTAAACCAGCTAATCTGGGATATTCACCCTGTTTACCGCCTTCACCAAACTCACCATGACAGCCGGCACAAAGTTCATTAATCTCTTCACCAAGAGCCAGGTCTATCTCAAATTCAGCTTTTTTTTCAGTCTCAGTTTCAGTCGCATAGGATGAGGAAATCAGTAAAAACGTAATAATAAATACTTTAAACATAAGCAAGCTTTGTTCACCCTAAGGTAAATCACCCTTCTTAAATAAATAATAGCCTGTAAAAGCACTTATAGTTCCCAATAAAACCGGATAGGCAATAGCCCAGATGATATAACCCGTTTCAGTAAAGCGATCAAGAATCACATAAGCTGAAGGTCCTAGAATGACCAGTTGCGGATCAAATAACACCATTGCTGCAGTACGAAATACTTGCAAGGGATTGATAAGAGACAATACCACAGCCGTTTCAGAAGGCAGACCTTCTCTGATCATGATACCTAATAAAATTAAATCCAGAAAAAGCAGGAAAGTCAGCCAGATCATAAAGGCCAGCCCCTGTGCCACATCCGCACTACGGGCCATACTGGAAATCAGCATACCGATACCCAGAAAACACCAGGCGACTGCCAATAACAGTCCGGTATAGCTGGCAAAAAGTCCCCATGGAATGTCAGCTCCTTTAATAGATGTCCAGATAACTGCACCGACCATCGCCAGAAAAACAGGCAAAAAGACCACAACAAAACGTCCCAGAAAACGTCCCCAGAACCATGCGGATAAAGAAATTGGTAAAGACAGTAAATACTCAAATACTCCGGCTTCTCTGTCCCCTGCCACCGAACGAACCGTGGTGATCAGAATAAATACCGGTAAAATAGCAATAGTGAGTTGAATATAGGTAATTAATAAACGGGTTAACCCGGTAAAGCCCATAATCCGACTTTCTGTAATACCAAACACAAACAACAGAACAACAATACCGCCAAATACACAGCTGTATACAATAAACCATTTTGCTCTGAGTGATTCGATAATATCAGCCCAGGCTGTTAACCATAAATGTTTCATTTAAATTCTCTTTAACTTTTTCTTTAACTTTCTGTTAAACTTTTTATTATCAAATAAGGGATTTTATTTTTCATCAAAATCATGTTCAAGGTTACCGCCATGAATATTGAATTTTTCTTCCACTTTATAAATATGCTTAACGGCTTGTTCATAATTGACAGCACCATCAGTTTTATCGGCCTGCGCACCTAATCCATAATTCATTGGGGTGGTCAGCTCCCTGACATACCAGGCTTTTTGGGCATCAATCCAATCTTTAGTTTTATAATCATTAACCCAAATCTGAGTTTCTGGATCATTTTTGAATTCTTTAGTATCTAACCAGAGAACCGCACAGCCCAGATCATCAAATTTATAAACTCTGGAGCGTTTACCTTCAGGAAAGATACGAACCTGAGCAGAAAAATCACGATCACTCAGCATCATCTGGCAGCGTTCACAGGCATCACGATCCCACTTTACCTCTGCTGCTCCGGTTTGTTCATCACCACAGCCTGCCAGTGACATAATCAGGAAACCAAAAGATAAGATAAATACTGCTCTAATCATTTTTTTGTTCTTCCATATGGATATCCTGCAGGATAGCAGCATAGCGGGATAACACGCCAAGAAAACGTAAACGATCCGGTCCGGCAACCTGACCATGCCAGAGCATACCGCCATCAGACTCAAAATTCCATGCTTTAATGGCTTTGGCAAACGCTTCATCCGCACGTTTAATCTTTATTTCACTTTGAAGCACACTGTCCAGTTCAACTGAATCTTCAACACAGTCATCAAGAATCACAATACCCTGATCCATTTCAATGACACGATTGACCAGAGCAGCGACCTCATCCAGTCGATGGCTGGATATCAGCATAACCACATCATCTTTCTTTTCTGCCAGCAGTTGAAAGAAAATATGCCGTGCTTCAGGGTCAAGGTTGGCGGCTGGTTCATCAAGGATTAAAATTTTTGCATTTCGACCCAGAGCAATACTGATCAATAACTTCTGCTTTTGACCACCTGACAATTTAACAAAAGGTCGTGCTTTTAATTCATCAAAACTCAAACCCAGACGCTCCAGAACCGAAATCATTTCCTTTGGATCGGCATCACATAAACTGGCGGAAAACTCAATAAGTTGACCCACCAGCATTTTTAATGGCGGCGGCAGTTGAGGAACAAAACCAATATCTTTTAGTACCAGTTCACGCTCTGTACGTGGGCACTTTCCATTTACCAGAACCTGACCTTCATAGGTATATTCACCGAGAAGACAACGGATCATGGTGGTTTTTCCTGCACCATTTGAACCCACAAGAGCGATTCGATCACCCTTATTAATATCCAGATTTAAACCTTTAAGCACTTCAGTACGGCGAAAGGTCTTTTTTATATTATCAAATTTAATCATTTATTTGCTTATTCCGATGATTGCTCTTACTCTTTATTAGCTGAAAGCTCAGCTGAAGCATCTTTATCTACCAATGATTCATTGCTGTCCGGCATTAAAGGCAGCTCTTCTTTTTTTGGTTTATGAGTTAAACCTACAAATTCAAAATTCAGTGAGCCCGTTGGGCATTGATCAACACATAAACCACATCGAGTACAATCTGCACCTATTCCAACCTCCACATCAGTGCTGCGATTCTTAATCGTTAAATCCAGTACATGAGGCACCAGACAAACCGCGCGACAATCACCTTCATGTTTACAATCAGTCATATCGTAAGTCACACGAAGTGTGTGATAGCACACCAACGATGCCATAGGTGATACCAATAGGACAGACATAACGGCACCAGGCACGGCGTGATAAAAATATCTCAAAAATAAGCAGCAAAGCGACCCAGACCAGAGCCATTGTCGGACCATAAATAAGGGCTCTGCTTAAAATTCCAGTAGGCGATATAAATTCAAAAACGGTATAACCAGTGACAATTGCCAACAGGGCAAAAATGACATAAATTACAGTTCTAACACCACGATGGAAAGTATAATTTTTTGCCAGGCCGCGTTTTGCCAGCCAAAGATGCAGTGTTTCAGCCCATTCTGCCACAAGATGATAAGGACAGACCCAGGAACAAAAGGTTCGTCCCCCTAATAGAATCCACATGATAAAGACGGTCACAACACCAATAATCAAATTAATCAAAACAGTCTTATGAGCCAGCATAACTTGCAAAGCAGAGTTAAGATCCGCCATGTGAAAGCCCATAAAACGTGAAGCGGTTAAAGCACCTTCAAGTAGCTGGATATCTAAAGAAAATGACACCAGAAATAATAAGTTAACAGCAATCAACGTTATCCAGCGACGCTTACGCCATTTATTTTTTGAGTTTTTATGATGTTCATCATGCAGGTCAATCAATTGCTGCTTGGTAACTTTCTGACCTTTTTTATAAAAATACATCTTTTGTGCAGCAGGAGACAGTTCATCTTTGCGTGGCTTACGTGGTGTACGACCAAATAACTGGGCCAGAGATTCTAATATATTATTCATTAGTGATCCCTTTCTTGCTTTTGATGATGTAATGTTCACTGAGCGGTCTTTTCGTCAGTTTGTCATAATCAATAATGATAGAAGGCTCTTTAGTTGGGCAAATCATCTCACACACACCACAGCCCACACAGCCATCATAAATCACTGGCCTCATATGCCTGACACCATTTTTTTCTTCAATGAGTTCCAGACCAATAGCATGTTCTGGTGTACATTGATTTTTATCACCAGAAGGATATTTACCCTCTTTACATTGATTATAACGCTGCTCAATTGGACAGGCCTGAACACAGAGATCACAGATTTCAACATCATACGGGTATTCATTGAGAGGAATAGGATTCCAGCGATCAATTTCTTCATAACGCAGCAGACCTTCATAATCTGGTCCGCGTGCAAGCCCCTTAAAGCCCTTGCCTGCCACAGCAAGACATAATTTCGGCTTATCAAAAATTGCAAAGCCCATTCGAGTATCATGAGTATAATCAAGCGTATGTGTGAGTGAACCTGTAGTGCAAGCCAACACGCACTGTAAACCATCACAGGAAAAGTCACAGGCTTGCTCACGGGCATCAATATAAGCAACACCAAGACCAAAACCAGAATCAATATCATCTAACTTAACCGCATTAACCGGACAAACCTGTACACATTGACCACATTTAATACAGGATGAAAGATAATCTTCTTCTAGCAATGCACCCGGTGGGCGTAATCGATGACGCTTAGCATCACTGGGCAGAGGTATAAAGCCCAGGAGTGAAATACTGCTCACACCAACGGTCAGGGCAACAGAACGAAGAAACTGGCGTCTTGCCTGCTGTGCTCTTCTACCTGGACCGCGAGTAATGGTTTTACTCTTTTTTTTCACGTCAGGCTGCTTTTGGCTGGCTGAAGACTTATCTCTAGCTAAAGGCTTCTCTTTGGCTAAAGGCTTTTCACTCGCTAAAGGCTCATTATTGGAATTGGATTCACTCATTGAATATACCTCAACAATCGGCTTTCTAAGTCATCTTTAAGTTCTGGTTCTGAATCTAAATCTGATTCATCTTTTTGAGCACCTGCATTTGTCAGGTTTACAGTCATCAGAGGTGATTTATCCCTCACCAATAAATCCGGTTCACTAAAAGGCGCCAGGCGTTCAAGAAAATCAATCAGCTCAAGCATGGCTGAGCCTTTATAAAACTGGGCACCGGGTACATCCTGCCAGAGCCGATCCGCATAAGCGTATATTTCATGAGGCGTGTCACCAATATTATTATTATCCAGATCAAAGCCTTCATAATCATCCCAGTAATTACCTTGCCATTCATTACGGTTAGCAGTTTTTCCACCGGCAACAAGAATCTGCGTAATATTGGCTTTAAAATGATTATTTTTGAAAATATTATCTTTCCAGTTGGCTAAAAAACGAATGCCAATACCATTAAAGGCAAGCAGATTATTAGTAAAGTGATTTTTGGTATCAGGCTGATAGGGAGAAACATCAATGGATAAGCCAATAGAGCTGAATAAAATTTTATTATCAGCAACAACAATGTCAGAAGTCTCTTTAAAACCAACCCCTACACCAGCGGCACCTGTAGCATGTGAAATGGTATTATTTTTGACCACCACACCATCACTATACATCAAAAAAATACCCACAGAATTGTCATAGTACTCATTATTTTGCACATCATTGTATTGAGAATACATAAAGTGCAGACCATATCGTCCACCACGGGTCACATTATTTCTGATAATATTATTTTTGGAATACCAGACCACCATATCACGGGTATTATTAATAATATTATGCGTGATTTTATTTTCAAAACTATACCAGAGTCGTATGGCATCACCGCGCATTCCCAGCTCTTCATCTTTTGAACTGATGGTATTGCGTTTAACAACATTATTTTCTGATTGCTGCAAATCAATACCAAAGAGACAGTTATCAATAATATTGTCTTTGACCACATTAAAATTACCACGCACCTGCACACCAGAATCTAAATCATTGTGATGATCACCTGAGTTAGTTAAATGCAGATTTTTTAATACCGCACCATCAGTATCGAGAATGACAACAGAACCTTTTCCACCTGAATCAATAGTCACTTTACCCTGTCCATCAAGTGTGATCGGCTGTTCTACAAATACAGGACCAGAATAAGTACTGGGAGGAATAACGAATACTTCACCCTTTTTAACTTTATCAACCAGAGGTTGTAGAGGTGGGAAGGCAGCATAGCTGAAAGAACTAAAAAGAAGCAGTAAAAAGAAAGTGAATCGTAATATCATCGTTAGGCTTTATATCAAAAGGACTCATCAGAAAAATTGCTTGAATTAATAAGATAAAAACAGCGTCAATAAAACGGTTATTAATTCAATGAATAATCGTATCTGGCAGAGTTTATTTATCCAGCTCTGCCTTACCTTATATTATAAAGACTCTTTACGACGCATTAAAGCGATAGCAGCAAGTATAATAGAATTAAGCATCATGAGGCCAAAACCAATACTCGGGTAAGAGAAGGTAGCAAACTGAGCCACTTTACCTTCACCAAAAACAGTGGGCATAAATGGTTTAACAGCAAATGCACCCATATCATTTAAGGTATGACCATACCACCATAACCAGGCTGCATAATCAATAATAAAGAAAACAGGCAGGGCCATTGGTACCAGTACCATTAACCAGTAAACGATATTTTTAGTTGCACGAGTGCCCGCAATTAATAATAACAGCATCGCAGCAATTAAACCGACAAAGACAACATGTGTAGCAATGGTTAACGCGTTTACCATTGGTCTGATTTCGTCCTGATTATTAAAATAACGTCCCAGAACCTTACCATAATGCCATGCCATGAGTTGAAAGCCATTGCCTGCCCACTCATCAGTCACACGACCTTTGCTTAAATCATTGTCATAAGTATCTTTAAGCTGAATAATAAGACGTTCTTTTTCTGCCATTTCAGGTTCTTTTTCTGCTGCAGCCGCTTCCTCAGCAGCATCTTCCTCATCAAAATCTTCAACTTCTCTACCTGCTAGAGAATCTCTTAACTGTTTCAAAGCACGTTGAGAGTCAGCCGTTTTTATACTGCCAATTGTTTTATCATTGACATCCTGGTTCAGCTGATTCATTAAGGCATATAAATAACCTTCATTCTGGTAATTAAGTCCATCTTTAGTATAAATCGTTAAGCCCATCCAGATAGTATTAAGAGCAAACGCAACACCAAGAAACATCATTCGTTTTTTCGGATCAGATATGGCAAAGCCTATAACCATAACAATTAACAAGGTAATTAAGAAAGGAGAAAAGCCGCGTTCAATTGGACCACCAGCCGCAATGGGATACATACCAACGTAGTGGTTAATAGTATCCATCTCATGAACACAATCCAGTGCTTCTTCTTCATGAATCTCATCTTTTACCACAAGCGCACAGCCATTAAAGACGCCATTCATATGAAAGTTAATACGTACAGCATCAGGAAATGCTGTTTCGGGATAGTTTGGTGCTGTTAATGCAATCCACCAGATAGGAACAAAATAAACAGCAATCATCAAAAGCACAGAAGCGATTGATAAAGAAGTGATAATTAACGGACGTTTTGCGTCATTCATGGAGAAAATCCTTAATAATAGTTAGCATTTCCCACCCCAAGAACGTGCTAAAGAGTTTATAGTACGTTTAATAAATATTTTTTAGTTTTCAGTGAATAAAATGCTTTGCTTTAAGCAATCATCGTAAAAAATATTTATTAAAAACACTGATAATGTGTAATTAGAAACCCCTACATATGAAGGGGTTTCTAATTTAATTACTTCTTAATTCTATGATTTAGTCAAAATCAGGGTTTTGCCAATCTTTTGAAGGCGCTGCATCACCTTCTGGTAGAGGAATCTGAGCAACATAGCTGATGACATCAACCATATCTTGTTGAGAGAAACCTTTAATCTGCTCAACCATATCCGGATTGGCATTACGACGCTTGCCGTCACGAATCCATTCAAACTGTCTTAACATATAGTTATAATGCTGACCTGAAATTCTGGGATAGTATTTATCTTCATCACCTTCACCAATTTCGCCATGACATTTAACACAGTTGTCTACATACAGTTTTTTACCTTTAACCAGATCTGCAGTTGCAGGTCCCTTGCCGTTATCAGGATTCATCAGTAGTTTTTCCATATAAGCGGACACATCTGAAATAGCCTGTTCATCACCAATCGACTCTGGTAAAGCAAAAGGATACATGGTTGGATTATCACGATTTAGTGCACGAATATCAGCTAACTGCTTAATAATGACTTTTCTATGCTGACCAGCTAACTGTGGGAATGTCCCTTCTTTGGTACCCCAGCCTTCTGGTAAATGACAAGCAGAGCAAACTTCATAAACATCCAGACCATTTTCTAAATTAGGCTCTAAATGAAGTGCGGCATCCTGTTCACCACCACCTTTATTCCAGCCCGCGGCTTTTGCATGTGCATCCGATTGTGAAGAAGCAAGTGTTAAGCCACTTACTGCGATAGCTGTTGTGAAAGCAAGCATGCTGATTGCTGATTTTAATTTCATTTTGGTGAACTCCACTATGTATTTAAATATTCATGTATTTTTAGACATGTTTAATCAGATAGTTTAACTGATTACTCAAATTGGCGGTATTTTTTCATATCAGCGCTTTATATGCCTTGATAAACATCAAAACTCTGTATATTTGAACATTCTAATATTTAACAAATTAAAATGAAATAAATACTTGTAGCATGAGCGTGGTTAATTATTTTCACCGCGCTCATACTTTCGCATAGATAGCGAATAAACTCTCTACTGAGTGGCAAGCCATTCAGCAATTGCTTTTTTCTCTTCATCTGTCGTCAGGTGAGTAATACCTTTCATAGCGGCAGTCATACCATTAGCTCTTGCGCCACTTTGAATGTCTTTCATCTGATTGTATGCATAGTCCGCATTTTGACCAGCCAGTTTTGGATAAGAAGGCATAATAGGCGTTTTGGCATCTTTACCATGACAAGCAGAACAACCGCCTTTAGTAGCGTCCAGATATAATGCCTGACCATCAAGAGCCATAGCGCTTGACATAAAACCAGTTGCACAAACAGCAGCGACTGCAATTTGAGTTAATTTTTTCATAATATTTCCTTCGTGTTTCAAGTAAGTTGTTATCAAATTTTGTTAATTTGAATGCCTGATTATGTCAGCATTCATATCCAGAGTACATTAATATAGCTTAACGGAGTCTGAACATCGTATGTTTTTTATACAAAATACACTGTGAGTTATATCACAGAGCATTGATATTTATAAGAAAACAAGTTTATCTTACACAAAGAAAGAGGGGACTATTTGCCCCCTCTTTCTTTTGATTAAAACAGATTAGAAGTTATTTTTTGATAACTTTTGCACCATTTTGTTCCAGATAGGTTTTAGCTCTCAGACCAATGTCTGCGGCTTTAACCTGATACTGCCAGTGCTGACCAGCCCAAAGCGTTGCATTCTGCCAGTCCTTCTTGGCTGCTGCCGCCTCAGACTTCTTCTTAGCTTCGTCTGCGAAACCTAACTGGTCAGTCGCGTCTTCAACCAGAGCAACAACAGATGGGAAGTCTTTATAGTTAGTGCTGGTGATATAACCAACCACTGAGTTAATGACTGCCTGAGTATCATTGTTAGTCTTAACCTGCTTCTTATAATCAGCTTCAGTATAAGCCTGACCTTCCTTCACACTACCCGCTTTCGCTTTGTAGCCCTTAGGTTTAACCAGCAGATAACCTTCCATTTCCAGGTGCAGTGCTGAACAGAATTCAGTACAGTAGTAAGGATAAACACCTTCATTATGTACTTTAAATGTCGCACTGGCTGTTTTACCAGGCTCAAGTGATAAATTCACATTGTGAGCAAAAATCGCAAAACCATGAGTTTCATCTTGCGCACGTTCCAGGTTAGTCAGATGCAGCTCAATGATATCACCGGCTTCAGCTTCAATCGTTTCAGGCGTAATGTGTGAACGAATTGTAGTACCTCTTACAACCACTCTACATTCACCTTTGTCATCACAAGTACGGGTAGTCTTCTCACGACCGGCACGAGTTTTGAATTCATGAGGCTTGTCTTCACGAGAGTTCCAACCAGACTTATAGCGTACTGCAGGCTTCAGCTTATCTGCTTTAATTGCAGCAACATAATGTGGTTCGCCCAAAGGAACCGGCATATCGTACAATAATTCCATCTTATCGCCAGAGATATCAATCAACTGGTGATTTTGAGGATGTAAAGGACCAACAGGGTTGAAACGGTCAATCGCCAGCTTGTTTAGAGCAACCAGGTACTTACCATCTGGAGAAACTGAATCACCCTCCATAGTCATTAAGTGACCAATGTTATAGTGAATCGATATCTTGTCCAGAACCTTACCTTCACAGTAGTTCCACTTACCCACCATAGAGTCAACATATAAAGAAGTATAAACAACACATTCTTTAGAGTCATACTGAGTATGCAAAGGTCCAAGTCCTAATTCAACTTGCTTATGCAGTGCATCCTTGATACCAATAATGGGGATACCATAAGGGTCTTTACCTTCAAACTTTTTGTTTTTGATGGCATTCTGAATTTTAGCAAAGTCATAAACATAACCATGACTATCTAATTTACCAGAAACGATGATGTATTTACCATCTGGAGAGACGTCAACACCGTGAGGACTCTTAGGCTCAGGAATCAGGAACAAGGCATTGTTCTTAACCATTGTATCCATCATTAATACATCATGGCCATTGATTTTCTTTGCTTTGCCAGCCTTAACCAATTCCGCAGCTTTCACCCAGTTTACTACGTGCAGGAAGTCAGTATCTTTTTGTGAACAACCTGCCTCATAAGGAGGACGTCCTTTTTCGATACCACCGACATAACGCTCAGAACAGAAAGAGTTGGTGAAAGACCAGCCTTCAGAAGCATTTTTACCAAAATCAGATAAATCCTGACTGTAAGGAGGTGCCATTACAGTAAATGATTGCTTAGGATCTAAACGACCTTTTTTGCTATCAAACTTCCAATAAGTCATACCACCACGGTATTTCTCGTTGAATTCTTCTAAAGGGACATAGTTATTTTCAAACGGTGCAGGATATTGTGCAGCTTCAATCACGTATTCTGTGTTAGAGGATACAAAAGCACCACCATGTGATGATTTAAATACCGGATTGATAACGATTTGCTTGGTTTCAAAGTCATGCAGATCAACAACTGCAATTCTGGGGTTGGCTTTATCATTAATGAATAAATACTTACCATCATATTCACCCTTGGTTTCTGAAAATGCCGGGTGGTGAGTATCACCATAGGTTATTTCAGTCGGATGCATCTGACCTTGTGCTAATACTTTCTTTGATTCATCATCAAAGCCATAACCCTGCCAGGGCTCCGGAGTAAAAACAGCAACATATTTCAAAATACGCATGGACGGGATACCGTAGACAATCAGCTGTCCACTCTGTCCACCTGAACTGACTGCGATATACTCATCACGACCACCAGTTGGTGTGTAAGTCTTTGCTGCTGCCAGCAAATCCTTCTGAGTCAGTCCTCTTGCCTTCATTACATCTTCTAACGAAGATGCGGCAGAAGCAGTAGAAACTGCTCCCATGGCAATACTGACACCAGCTAGCAATGAGACAACGCTCTTGCTTACTATTTTCATATTTTGCACCCTTTTTTATTAAATATTCTTATTAAGCATTCTTCTTTCCGTTCTTGATAAAAAGAGGAAGAAGAAATTTTTTTAATACTAGCACACTTTAAGTTATATGAAACAAAAAGTGTGTCATATCACACAATTTTCTTATAGCAAATATAAGACCATTACTTATTGATAGCATTGATCTATATCAAACACAGATTTTTAAGCAGATTTAATTATGTTTTTGTATAAAATATGAACATTTATAATAAGATTTTATGTTGATCAAAGATAAGTTTTTGTCATATAAAATGAGTTACAATATCACTTTATTTTTAACCACCCTTTTTTTATAAAAAAGTTTTAAAAAGTTGTAATTAATGATCGACACACTTATTCATTCCCTAAAAAACCAGTTGTCACAATTATTAATTAAAATTCAGCAAGACAACTCTCATTATCATTACATCAGCCTGCAAACACCACTAAAAAAAACAGTTTCATTATCATCAGCACACTTTTGTGAAAGCTTTTTTTTATCTCAGCCGGACTCTGGTTTTACCTTACTGGGTTTAGATTCTTTATTAACATTTAAAGCAAAAGGCAAGCAACGCTTTAATACTATTAAGCGTGCATATGCTGATACCTTAAAGCAGTGGTATCAACATGAAAATAATAAGACCCCTTCACCCATTGCTTTTTTAGCCTTTGCATTTGATGAAGATGATCCGATGAATAAGCATTGGCAGTCATTACACAATACCCTGTTAACCATTCCCAGAGTTTTAATTAAACAAAGCAATTCATCCCAGTCACTGATCATCAACATCACGCTTGATGCATCAGACTTTGATGCAAACTTTTCTAAAATAGAAACACTTTTGCATCAACTCTTTAACCCCTCACCAACAGAGTCTGAACCATCACAAGCTTCATTTGTAATTGCATCATTGACAGAAAACAATAAGCAGACTCCATCAGCTTACGAGGACTGGCAGTCACTGGCCCAAAAAGCTATCAATCAAATTCAATCCGGTCAATTTGATAAATTAGTCACTAGCCGGCAAAGTACTGTGCAAACTTCTAGTAAAACTTCTGTGTCCAAATTAATTCAGAAGTTAGTACAATATTACCCCTGTTGTTCCATTCTTAGTTATCACACGACAGATAAATCAATTGTCGCCGCATCGCCTGAGCGACTTTTGTCTTTACATCACCCTGATATTCAAAGTAATGCTATCGGCGGTACCATTTCCCGTAATAAACCATCTACAGGCAAACGATCAGAGCGTAACAATACTAAAAATAATACAGCGCCTTTATCTTTCTTTATTAAACAATCAAGCGAACAAACGAGTGATGAGTTGGCAGAAAATAATAAATTATTAAAAGAGCATCATTTTATTTCCCAAAATATCTATCAAAATCTTGATCCGCTATGTCATACGTTAAAAATGCCTATTAGCCCTTTTTTAATGAAGCTGCATAATTTGTATCATCTGGAAACACCCGTACAGGGAAAATTAATGGACAAATATGATGTATTTGATTGTGTTGAAGCTCTGCATCCTACACCTGCAGTGGCAGGAATCCCGACTCAGCAGGCAAAACAATGGTTAATCGATAATGAAAACTATCATCGTGGTTGGTACACCGGTGGTTTTGGCTGGATTGATGCTAATATGAATGGTGACTTCTCCGTAATGCTTCGTTGTGCACTGCTCCATAAACAAGAGCATGAGCAACAGATTAATTTATTTTCCGGTGCCGGTCTCGTTGCAGAATCGGATCCTGATGCTGAATGGTATGAAACTGAGTTAAAGTTACAAACAATTTTGGAAATGCTTTAAGACAAACGATTAATTATAGCCTCATGAATCAAACTCAAAAATCAAATGCCACCGGCAGCAATAATTATCAGTGGGCTTTTAGTCTTATTCATTATTTTGCATTACAGGGTGTAACTCAAGCTGTGATATCACCTGGTTCACGCTCTACACCGCTGGCCCTTGCCTGTGAAAAACACCCTGAAATTAATATCTGGGTACAGATTGATGAACGTAGTGCTGGATTTTTTGCCCTGGGTCTGGCACAAAAAAAACATCAGCCCGTTATTCTTATATGCACCTCAGGCAGTGCCGTGGCAAACTGGTTTCCTGCCGTTGTGGAAGCCAGTCATTCTTATACCCCTCACTGTTATTATCAGCAGACAGACCTGCCGAATTACAAGATTGCGGTGCTAACCAGACTATTAATCAACAATTTTTATTTGGTGTTCATGTGCGCGACTCTATTGCCCTTGAGCATGCCGATGAAACACAATTAAAAAGCAATTACTTAAAACACATTTGCACACAGGCTTATGCTAAATCATTGCATCACAAACCTGGTCCGGTACATCTTAATATTCCCTTTAGAGAACCGCTATTGCCCCGTCGCTTTGCCGCAGATGAACTCAATCACTTTATTCAACATTTAAGCCAGCAGACGATTAATAACGCAACCGATCTTTTAGCGTCAGATATGCAATCCGATAAGTCAACGACATCCATCTCCAAAAAAAATCTGGGCTTATTAGTACAAATATTCGCAACCGGTAATGGACTCATTATTTGCGGTCGCTTAACCCTGCAGGAACATCGTGATTTTGTTGGCTTATTACCACTATTGGCAGATAAGCTGAATTGCCCGGTGCTTGTTGATCCCTTATCAAATCTGCGCTTTACCGGAACATCTCATTCACATTTTATTTATAATTATGATCACAGTTTAAAACAAGCTCGCCTGCAGCCATCTGAACATATCAGTCAGCAAATTATCCCAAAATGGATCATACGTTTTGGACAATTCCCTGTGTCCAAAGCCTTATTCCAGTATTTACAGGCATTGAACAGTCATACCATTCTGGTTAGTTCCTATGGTGATTACCTGGATCCTGTTCATAAGGCAAATACAGTATTAGCTATCTCTGCGGAAAAATTTTGCAGACAATTATTAAACACTTCAGTATCAGCCTGTTCAAATGACTGGATTACACTCTGGCAGCAAACCGATCAGCAATCAGAAAATAAAATAAAGCAATCGGTTGAACAACCTGTTAAAAATGGCCATGCTTTATTTGAAGGTCACGTCATTAACAGCCTGCTCACACACATTCCTGATAAGAGTATCTTATTTAGCGGTAACTCAATGGCAATACGTGATTTTGATACTTTTATCACCCATGCCTCTACTGATGACAAACAACTTGATTTCTTTGCTAACCGAGGCACTAGCGGCATTGATGGCAACTTATCTACATTTTTCGGGCTGCTGGCCAATCATGATGGCTATGGTGTGGCGCTATTGGGTGATTTAAGTTTTTACCATGATATGAATGGCTTGCTCATTTGCAGGCAGTTAGCTGAGCTGGGTTATTCTGCCACCATTATAGTGGTGAATAATAATGGCGGCGGCATTTTTAATTATTTACCACAGCAACAATTAGATAATTTTGATAAACTCTGGAAAACAGAAATTAACCTTGACTTTCAACACTGTGCCAAACTCTACGGTTTAACTTATTCTCTAATAAAAAGTCATGAAACAAATGCGCAACAAGTACTTGAAAGCACCCTGTCTGAAGCATTTTATCAAACGGGCATTCAATTAGTGGAAATTATTATCGATCAGCAAACTAGTACCTCGACACATTAGTTTTGATCAGTTGAATTTTCATTTTAACAGTGGCAATTGTTCAACAGTCAGCAAAACTTCAAGGCTCC
>JAHXHI010000383.1 GCA_025656775.1 gamma proteobacterium symbiont of Bathyaustriella thionipta | reverse complement strand
TCCATAATGGTTTATTGATCTGATCCTTGTTTATGTAAAAAGTTCCCTTATTATATCAATTTTTCTCATTTATAATGATCTTGCCCTGTATAATTATAGGTAAAATTGTAATAATAATGAGAGATTACTTGAGTTTTGAGTAAAATTTACGCAAAATGCCCTGTTCAACTAGTACACTATTGATAACTTTTAATATGGCTAAGGGCTTTTAATACAGATTCTATGTCGTTGCTTGCACTCGGTATTAACCATAAAACTGCTCCGGTAAAAATAAGAGAACAGCTCTCTTTTGCACCTGATACCATTCCGGGTGCGTTAAAAGATCTGACATCTCAAGACGCGGTTAATGAAGCAGTTATTTTATCAACGTGTAACCGCACGGAGCTCTATTGTCAGCTCAATTGTGATGAATCGGGTTCACAAAAAGCCACTGAAGCGCTGATACACTGGCTTAAAGCCCATCACGATCTGATGGATACTGATATTTCAGAATACCTATACCTCCATCCTGGCAAAGATGCCGTTAAACATATGCTGCGCGTAGCAAGTGGCCTTGACTCTCTGGTTCTGGGTGAGCCTCAGATTCTGGGACAATTAAAATCGGCCTTTTCCGTTGCTAAAGAAAATGATGCAATCGGACAATTTCTGCATAAGCTGTTTCAGCATACCTTCAGCTGTGCCAAACAGGTTCGTACTGATACAGCCATTGGTGCCAGCCCAGTTTCCGTTGCTTTTGCATCAGTGAGTCTTGCCAAACAAATTTTCAGTGATTTTCAACACCACACTGCCCTGTTAATTGGCGCAGGTGAAACCATAGAACTGGTTGCACGGCATCTGCATGAATCCGGTATTGGACGTATTATTATCGCCAATCGAACGGTTGAAAAGGCACATGCTCTGGCACAGGAATTTGATGGCTATGCCATTTCTTTAAGTGAAATTCCAGCTCACCTTGCTGAAGCTGACATTGTTATAAGCTCAACTGCCAGCCAGTTACCTATTTTGGGTAAAGGTACGGTAGAAGCCGCAATTAAAATACGCAAACACAGACCAATATTTATGGTCGATATTGCAGTCCCCAGAGATATCGAAGAGCAAGTCGGTGATTTGGAAGATATTTTCCTATATACCGTTGATGATCTGAAAGAAACTATTGATGAAGGGTTAAAATCACGTCAGGAAGCTGCACTTAAGGCAGAAGAAATTATTGATGGCGAAGTGTCTCATTTTATGAACTGGCTGCGTTCACTCAATTCAATTTCGACCATGTGCCAATATCGCGAAAAATCTGAAGCCATTCGTGATGAAGCATTACTTAGCGCTAAAAAACAATTGGACAATGGCAAACCTGTTGAACAATTACTGAATGATGTGATACGACAACTGACCAATAAACTGATCCACAAGCCCTGTGTACAGATTAAACAAGCAGGCATGGATGGTCGCACAGAACTGGTTGATGCCGCAATTGAGCTTTTTGATCTACAGCCAGATGATCAATAAATCCGTATAATCCAAATCGCGCCATTTTTCAAATTTAAGTGCCAGATGCACTTTAAATACCTAATAAACAGTTAAGAGTATCCAGTGAAACCCTCAATACAAAATAAACTTGAAACACTTTCTGAACGGCATGAAGAAATTGCTCTTTTGCTCTCGCAACAGGAAGTCATGGCTGATCAAAACAGATTTCGTGACCTATCCAAAGAATATGCTGAATTAGGCCCTGTTGTTGATTGTTTTAAGCAGTATCAAGATGCGGTTGAAACGATTGACGCCGCTGCTGAAATGCTTAACGACAGCGATCCTGATATGAAAGAGATGGCTGAAGAAGAGATCAAAGAAGGCAAAGCGCAGCAAGAGAATTTATCGCTTGAATTACAGAAGATGCTCCTGCCCAAAGATCCTAATGATGATAACAATATCTACCTTGAAGTCCGTGCGGGAACCGGTGGTGATGAAGCAGCTATTTTTTCCGGCGACCTCTTTAAGATGTATAGTCGATATGCAGAAGCACAAAACTGGACGGTGGAAATAATGTCCGAAAATATTGGTGATCATGGCGGTTATAAAGAGATTGTGGCACGCCTGGTGGGCCACGGTGCTTTTTCCAAGCTTAAATTTGAATCCGGGGCACATCGGGTACAACGGGTACCTGAAACTGAATCTCAAGGGCGAGTGCACACATCGGCTTGTACAGTAGCTATTATTCCAGAAGTAGATGCGGTTGAAGCCATTGAAATTAATCCCAAAGATTTACGGATTGATACCTTTAGAGCTTCCGGTGCAGGTGGACAGCACGTCAACAAAACCGATTCCGCTATTCGACTGACTCACCTCCCAACAGGTGTGGTGGTTGAATGTCAGGAAGAACGCTCACAACACAAAAACAAGGCCAAGGCCCTGTCGATGTTGTCATCCCGAATATTAGCAGCCGATCAAGCCAAACAACAATCAGAACAGGCCGCTAATCGTAAGCTTCAAGTAGGCAGCGGCGATCGAAGTGAACGTATTAGAACCTATAACTACCCTCAGGGACGTGTTACTGATCATCGAATCAATCTGACTTTATACAAACTTGATGAAGTCATGAATGGTGATTTAGGTGCTGTGATTGATCCACTACTGAGTGAATATCAAGCTGAGCTACTGGCATCAATGTCAGAGGAATAATATCCATGTCTGAGTCTCAGGCCACTATTGCTCAGATACTAAAGCAAGGTGCTCAGACACTGTTTTCCAGTGACAGCGCTAAACTGGATTGTGAAATACTCCTGCTCAAGGTGTTAAACGACAGTTATCATACCCGACATACAAAAACCTGGCTGATGACCTGGCCTGAAAAACAACTGACTGCCCAACAAATACAGCAGTTTTCCCATTATTTAATGTTACGTTCAGAAGGTATGCCAGTTGCTTATATAGTCGGCGAACAGGACTTTTGGACATTAACACTCAGCGTCACACCGGCTACATTAATTCCCCGTCCCGAAACTGAATTATTGGTAGAATGTGCTCTGGAAAAAATGCCTGACCCTGGCCAGCAAACTCTTCTGGATTTAGGTACTGGCAGTGGTGCGATTGCCCTGGCTATTGCATCAGAAAGAAGTAACTGCCATGCTCTGGCAAGTGATTTTAGCCAACAGGCACTTGCTATTGCACAAAAAAATGCTGAGCAACTGCACATCAGCAATATTTCTTTTTGCCGTTCCCACTGGTTTAAAAACATCCCTGAACAGCAGTTCGATGTGATTGTATCCAATCCCCCCTATATTGCAGAAAATGATCCGCTACTTGAAGATAATGTCAGAAAGTATGAACCTTTAAGCGCTCTGCATTCGGGGGCTAAAGGTCTGGATGATATTGGTGAAATTGTAGAACATTGCCGTCGCTACCTGAAATCGGATGGCTGGATATTATTTGAACATGGCTATGATCAGGCCAATGCAGTACAAGCGTTGTTACAACAATTCGGCTTTAGCCAAATTAGCACACGCAAGGATTTAAACTATTTGCCCAGAGTGACAATGGCAAAGAATGCACCGAAGAGAGCGTAAAGCACTAATCGCTGGGATAAGTCCTTTTAGACTCCTTTCTATTAAAAGCATAGAAAAGAGCCTAAAGCACTAATAGCCCCTGGTGTTCTTTTCTACCCAGCGATCTTGTCCGTCATTGAGTTGTTCTTTCTTCCAGAACGGTGCTTTGGACTTTAGATCTTCCATTATTTCCCGACAAGCTTCAAAGGCCTGTTTTCGGTGAGCCGTCCAGACTGCAACTAATACAATGGGATCATTGGGCCTTATAGTACCTACTCTATGAACCACTAAACTTTCAAGTAACTGATGTTCACCTGTTGCCTGAAGGCATATATTTTCCAGGTGCCTGTCGGTCATCCCGGGATAATGCTCAAGGAACATTTCTGCAACATTATCACCTTCATTAAAATCACGCATAGTACCCACAAACACAGCGGTAGCGCCATATTGCCCTTCTAAATTAGTATTTTCTTTTTGGTAGTCACTAAGCACTTGCCAGGGGTCAAAAGGATCTGAATCAATCATGATTTTCATTATTAACCTCCGGTCACAGGTGGAAAAAATGCGACTTCGTCACCTTCTTTAACCAAAGTCTGAGCATCGACATAATCCATATTAACCGCAATAAGTACATTGGCAGGTCGCTCTTTACCCTCAGCACAATAATTCCAGATATCATCAACATTCTTAATTGATTTTTCATTTAGAATTTCACTATCAATCTCACGATCTTCACCGATTATATCTCTCATGCTGGCAAAAAATTTGACTTCAATACCCATGCTTACCTCACAATACAGGATAATGCAGAGTTAGAAAGAACAATCACTCCGCTGACGATAGAAAAGAGAGGATTAAGCTCTCCAAATTTAGTATAATTTTACAAATAACAAGTTTATTGATAATTATACGATATTTTGAATACTTAAAGACTATTTTTTCAGATTTAAGACTTTTTTCATTCAATATTTTTCCTTCAAAACACCGCTCAGAATAAAAATATCTATGCTTGTTTTTAATAAGCAACTATTTTACGAGCAAACTTTATTTTAACTAAAGGCTTATGAGTAAATTAACACATTTCAATAATAAGGGTGAAGCTCACATGGTTGATGTGGGTGCTAAAAACATCACTCATCGTCGTGCTGTTACAGAAGGTGAGATCACTATGTTGCCGGAAACGCTGGCACTTATTGTTTCAGGAACCCATAAAAAAGGGGATGTTTTAGGCATTGCCCGTATTGCTGGAATCATGGCAGCAAAACAAACATCAAACCTTATTCCACTATGTCACCCTCTGGCCCTGACACATGTTGATTTGCAACTTGAAGTAATCGAATCAGAAAATAAAGTAAGCTGTTTGTGTACCGTTGAAACGGATGGTAAAACAGGTGTCGAGATGGAAGCATTAACCGCCACTCAAATCGCTTTACTGACCATTTATGATATGTGTAAAGCAGTTGACCGCGGTATGGTTATGGGTAATGTACGTCTTCTGGAAAAAGAAGGTGGGAAATCAGGTCACTGGATCAGTGAGCAGTGACTCTATAAGAAATCATTGTAAAACTCATTAGTTATCATGGATAAAACTGCAACAATTTTTGAAACCCACCCTGTCTCAAAAAAGGAAGCCCGCTTTGAAGATCTTGGGCATTCCGCATGGCTTTATTTAACCAGGCCAAACAGCCCTGTGGTAGTTGCTGATGCCTGGATCTATAATCGAATACCTGCTCCAAGTGAAACTGAAATTGTGCAGTTTAAAACAGCATCGCCACCTGCAGTGGCCAGTTACGCACATGTAAATGCTGAATTCACACCACTTCAATCTGACAAATTTGAACTTAAATGGAGTCCTGACGGACGTTCAGTTGCTTTGCTTATTAATGGTATACCTTTTGGATTTATTCCTCCCGGAGTACCCAGAGGCTATAGTAAACACTTGATAAAAACAGGCCCATGGGGACATAAATGGGATGAAGAACTTTACACTATTCTTTTTAATGAATCGAGTTGGACGGATACTATCCCGAGCTTTTTTTAACCATCCTTTAATAACCGTTTTAAGTCAATAATTGCTGTATTGGCGCGGGATATATAAGAAGCCATAACCAGTGAGTGATTAGCCGTCATACCAAAGCCGCTGCCGTTTAATATAACAGGACTCCAGACACTTGCCTGAGTCGCTTCCAGTTCACGAATAATCTGTCTCAGGCTCACCTGGGCATTTTTCTTTTTTAACACCGAGGTAAAGTCATGTTCTATTGCATACAATAGATGAACCAATGCCCATGCGGTGCCTCGAGCTTCGTAGAACACATCATCAATTTCAAACCAGGATGTTTTTACTATCAATTTGTCCGGAGAATAAGTAGCCTGTTGCGCCTGTGCATCACCCGCCAGATTAGTATTCACTCTTTCCTGGCCCACACTGGCACTTAATCGCTGCGACAAACTTCCCAGTCGTTTTTCGACGACCTGCAGCCAGTCAACCAAATTGTCTGCACGAGCAAAAAACTGGGCATTTTGTTTTTCTGAATCCAGTAAACGCTCTAAATATCCATAGAGGTAGTTAACACCTTCCTGATATTTACTTTCAGAAGCCGGCCAAAGCCACTTTTCAGAATCATTATTGTAAGCAGGTTCTGCCAGAGATAAATCTTTGTCTTCTGTTGATGTCGATTGTGCCATACTGAAATCATTTCTCAGTACACGAGCCATGTCCCGTACCTGCACTAATACACCATATTCCCAATTTGGAATATTATCCAGAAAGATACCCGGCGGCATCACATCATTACTTAAATAACCACCCGGCTTATTCAATAAGGTTTCAGTGATGCTGATAACACTTGCGGTAGTCGTTGCACCCACTACTTTTTTATATTGCTTGCCTGTCTGGTTATTAATCTTGTCTATCGTTAGCTGAGTTTGCTGGTTGACATCAAAGTGAGCCGTTTCACGGCTCCACAAAAATCCTAAAATAAGCCAGACCATTAATAATGTGATAATTAATAAGCCCACTGACCAGATAATGCCCTTCTCTTTTAGATTTTGGACATGATAGAGCTTAATCAGGCGAATAAAGTATTGCTGGAGATTATCGAACCAGTCAAACAGAATATTAAGCATAATTTTCTTAGTGTTAAGTTTAAGTATTATGTTCGAGTGTAGGTGATTTTGCAGGTGCTGTGAAGAGATAAATGCTTGTGTTTAGCAAAAAACATGCACACAAGCATTTTTATTCTGAATAAAGTACGACCGTTCAGGATTTATTGTATATGTGACTGCCTGTTTCCTTAAACTGCACTGATTTTTCTGCCATGCCTTCCTGTGTCGCGGCATTAATATCAGTAATACCATGCTCTGCTGCATAATCTCGCACATCCTGAGATATTTTCATGGAGCAGAAATTAGGACCACACATGGAACAAAAATGGGCGACTTTATGTGCCTGTTTGGGCATCGTTTCATCATGATATTCCCGGGCACGTTCAGGGTCCAGGCCTAAATTAAACTGATCTTCCCAGCGAAATTCAAAGCGTGCTTTAGACATGGCATTGTCACGCACCTGTGCGCCGGGTATGCCTTTAGCTAAATCAGCGGCATGAGCAGCCAGCTTGTAAGTAATAATACCATCACGAACATCCGCTTTATTCGGCAGACCCAGGTGTTCTTTTGGCGTGACATAACACAACATGGCAGTACCATACCAGCCAATCTGGGCCGCACCAATTGCTGAAGTAATATGATCATAACCGGGAGCAATATCGGTGGTCAACGGTCCCAGGGTGTAAAAAGGCGCTTCGCTGCAATCTTCAAGCTGAATATCCATATTTTCTTTAATCATATGCATGGGCACGTGGCCGGGACCTTCAATCATCGTCTGGATATCATGTTTCCAGGCAATTTGAGTCAACTCTCCCAGTGTCTTTAATTCACCTAATTGTGCTTCATCATTCGCATCAGCAATTGAACCCGGACGTAAACCATCGCCCAGAGAAAAAGCGACATCATAGGCTTTCATAATTTCACAAATTTCTTCAAAGTGAGTATACAGGAAGCTTTCTGTATGATGTGCCAGACACCATTTAGCCATAATTGAGCCACCGCGAGAAACAATTCCGGTCAGTCTTTTCGCTGTCAACGGTACATGCTGCAGGCGAATTCCGGCATGAATGGTGAAATAATCAACACCTTGCTCGGCTTGTTCAATCAGAGTGTCTTTAAATATTTCCCAGGTCAGATCTTCTGACTTGCCATTCACTTTTTCTAAAGCCTGATAAATCGGCACGGTACCAATGGGCACAGGTGAATTACGAATAATCCATTCACGAGTTTCATGGATATTTTTTCCGGTTGACAGATCCATCAATGTATCGCCGCCCCAGCGGGTAGACCACACCATTTTTTCAACTTCTTCGGTAATCGATGAGCTCACAGCTGAATTACCAATATTAGTGTTTACCTTAACCAGAAAATTACGGCCAATAATCATGGGCTCAATTTCAGGGTGATTAATATTGGCAGGAATAATGGCTCTGCCTTTAGCAATTTCATCACGCACAAATTCCGGCGTCACTTCATCCGGAATACTGGCGCCAAAATCCTGCCCTGGATGTTGTGGATGCTGGCGCATAATGCCGGCATCACGCATTTCCTGTAATCTGGTGTTTTCACGAATAGCCACATATTCCATTTCAGGCGTAATAATACCCTGACGAGCATAATGCATTTGTGAAACATTGTTGCCTACTTTCGCTTTACGCGGCGCATGAATATGTTCAAATCTTAAATGAGCTAATTCGGGATCGTTTTGACGTTTTGTACCATATTGCGAACTGGGACCGGTTAATTGTTCAGTATCATCACGCTCAATAATCCAGTGATTTCTTAAAGCAGGCAGCCCCTTAAGCAGATCAATTTCTGCATCCGGATCCGTATAAATACCCGAGGTATCATACACAGGAATGGGTGGGTTTTTTTCAATACCGTCATTGGTATGGGTATCATCCTGAGAAATTTCACGCATAGGTACCTGAATATCAGGCCGACTGCCCTGCACATAGATTTTTTTTGAGCCTGAAAAAGGACGGGTGACATCTTCGGATAACTGGCTGGTCTGACGGATAAAATCTTCTGGAATTGCGCTCATACTGGTCCTTCTATGTACATATTTTTTAACAAAAACAGACGTAAGAAAGATCAGTCCCATGTATTTATAAACGTATTAACAATTGATAAATTGACAGGTTTTAGCTGCTTTCCTACGCCGGTGTGAACCGGATCAGGTTCAAAGGGTGTTTCTCGCTCCAATAACCACATCAATAAATAAAAAGTCTGGAGACCCCTAGCAGGTTGAAAATAACTGAATTTTGATAAAATTTCAAGCAATATTTATATGCTAAACCCATACAAAATGAGTGTTTATCAGGATTGAAATAAATTAATTATTGAATTTATAGATAGAAATCGAGAAGCATGGCACTCCTCGATATTTGCTATGAGTGCTTACAATGCCTCCAGCTTTCTCATACCTGCCGGTAATAGTCTTAATTCAACCAGGGCCGTTATGAATGCAGCAAAAAATGACGCATCTTCATAGAGCATTTGATAATACTGGATTTTCATCGTCAGCGCACTGCCAAAAATAATGGCTACAAAGGCAATGATTGAACCCACCGCCAGCGTCGAAAAACCGGTAATACCCTGTCCGATGGTGCACCCCATGGCTAACACACCGCCAAAGCCCATTAAAATGGCACCCATTACATGGGTGATAAAATCATTCACATTAAAAAACCATTCAATCCGGAAACTTTTGCTCACCAAAGACCAGACCAATGAACCTAAAATTACACCCAATACTGAAGCAATACCAAAGGTCAGCAGCGTTGATTGCAAACCAGAAACAACATAAGCTGCCGTTTGTCCAATGGGATTAATAAACGTAAAGGACTGAGGTGACAGTGTTGCACCCTGGGCAGGCTTACCCTCTTCTGAATCACTGATCATATCCCAGTTTTCATAATATTCGACTAATGTATACTGTTCACCTTCATCAACCATATCCACTATCACTGAGCTGCTCAAATACCAGCCCGCCAATACCGCTAATCCCACCACGATACCCGCAGCCCAATGCTCAGGATTACTACGAAACGCTTTAGCTTTAAAGATGTAGAACAGCATCAGCAAAGCAATTAAGCCACCGACCACCAGTCTTGTGGTTACAGGGCTATCATTGTTGATCATTGAACCCAGATCCTGATTGGTATCCAGAATGACAGCCATAGGACGAATCCAGTCATAAAACAGGATGGAAAAAAGTGTCTGATCACTGCCGGGAAATGGTGTGGTCATAAAATAAGCAATGACTGCAATAATAAGAAAGACAATAATCGATTTAATATTGCCACCGCCAATACGAATCAGAGTCTTGTTGCCACAGCCACTGGCCAGTGTCATACCAATACCAAATAAGAAACCGCCTAACAGGTTTTCAACCCAGACTAATTGACTGCCGCGATAGGGGGGGAAAACTCCCATCAGCATTCACCATTCCGCTTGATTCAAGTAGCAACATATCGATAATCGCCACGGCAATAGCGAGTAACCAGGCACGAAATCGGTTGTAATCCCCCATATTAACCATATCTGAGACTGCACCCATCGTGCAGAAATTGGTTTTATTAACGACAGCACCTAAAATAAAGGCAACGCCAAAAACAGCCCACAGCAATGTTGACTGTGCAACTGAAAACGATTCAAACAACATACTACTTCCCTCAACGCAACAATTTAAAAAACGCTCATTAATATTAAATTTATTTCTCGAAGACAAAAGCAAAAAGAATGCCACCAGAGTGCTTCCCACCATTACTGGCTTTGCATACATTCTCAATACCAATGAATTATGCAATATGCATTACATAATTGCACAATACAATAATTGCCTGTCAATATCCAACATACTGCACATCCTAAATTATTATAGTCCTATGCTCACTTGATTATATGAAGCATTGCTACCTTTCAGATATAAATTCCTCTATAATTACAATCACTTTTCAGTTTATCTGGAACAAAATATTAACTATGCATGTGGCTTTCGCTTTGAGCCTGCAAATGGTCGTTTATTTATAAGGGTAGTAAAGATGCTTGAAATGAATTTCGAAATCGCTCGACATAATATGATTGAACAGCAAATCAGACCCTGGAATGTCATTGATCCCGTGGCTCTGGATGCACTTGAAACCATTCCACGAGAAAACTATGTTTTAGATGAAATGAAAGAATCTGCATTTTCAGATGTTGAATTACCCATTGGTCATGATCAGGTCATGCTTTTTCCTAAAATTGAAGCCAAAATTCTGCAATCAGTGCAAGTTCAAAAAACAGATAACGTATTAGAAATTGGGACTGGCAGTGGTTATATGACCGCTTTATTAGCACACCTTGCTGATAAAGTGTGCAGTGTCGAAATTCATGAGCAGTTAAGCCGGAAAGCACAAGAAAAACTCACATCAGATGGCTTTGATAATATTACTTTTGTCATTGATGATGCCGCAAAGGGCTTTACACAAAATGCACCTTATGATGTCATTGTTTTAACAGGTTCGGTCCCCGAACTACCTGAAAGCTTTAAGCAAAGTCTTAAAAAAGGCGGGCGTTTATTTGCTGTAATTGGTACAGCACCGGTCATGGAAGCCACCTTGATCACCCGTGTCTCTTCAAGTCAGTATTCTTCTGAGGTATTATTTGAGACTGAAATTCCACCCTTAGAAAATGTTGCTTTGTCTGAAGAATTTGCACTATAACTCTTATTTTTAAAATAAATACGTTACAGTCTAATTTATGATACAAATTAACCCATTCAAAGGCTCTGCGACTCCCCCTGAAAGGGCAACTTTTGAACAGCCTCTGGAACTGTTACTCAGCTGTCATGAAAAAATAGTTCATTTTTCCTCAGCCCTTTGTAATATTGTTACGGCTCTAAAAAAAGAAGGCTGGAATGAAAATTATGCCGCTTCTGTTGATCAGGTCCGTCACTATTTTAACGTTGCCAGCGCAGAACATCATTTAGATGAAGAAGGGCATTTATTCCCCGCGATTATTGCGCTTGATCCCGAACTAAAAACATCGCACGGCATGGAAATGCTGACAATAATTAATGACATGATAAAAGAACATGTTGAATCAGATGCGCTATGGGAAGCACTGGATGAAATGTTAGCGGAGCGTTCAGAAGATTTTGCAACATTGGAAACACTCAGCAGTCAGTTTAAAGCCGATATGCATGAACATGCCCGTATTGAAAACGAACAAATCTTTCCTTATGCTAAAAAACACATAAGTAAGGATGATTTTAAAAAAATGGGCTTGGCAATAGCCAAACGCCGCGGCATCAAACCGCCAGCACCTTAAATTGTTGGCTGTTTGATAGTATTGAGCATCAAGCTCAAATCCTTTTTCCAATCAACCGGCAGTTGACCAAAATACTGCTGCAATTTCTGTCCATCAAGTTTTGAATTGACAGGTCGTTTGACTGGCGTTGGAAACTGTGATGAAGGAATAGGATTGAGCTTCATTTTTTTGTTAATTATTTCTAATTGCTGTGCCTGAGTAAAAATTTCCCTGGCAAAATCATACCAGGTGACACCTGGATCACTTTGTAAGTTATAGGTCCCCCAGGGGCATGACGGCTGATTAAATTGTTCGGCATCAATAATGTCCAGAAGCCGGTTGCTGATGGCTTTAGCTGAAGTGGGGGCACCAAACTGATCATTAACAATACTGAGTTCATCTCTTTGCTCTGCCAGTCTCAACATGGTTTTCACAAAGTTATTCCCATATTGGCCAAATACCCAGCTGACTCGAAGAATAATATGCTTGTGCCAGATTTGTGCTATTTTCTGATCGCCTTCAAGTTTAGAGGCTCCATAAACACCCGTTGGGACCGGGGTATCCACTTCAGTATAAGCTGATTGTTTTTCACCATCATAAACATAGTCTGTAGAGATATGCAGCAGTGGGATTTCATATTGTTTACAGACTTTGGCCAGATTTTCACTACCCTGTGAGTTGACTGCATAGGCAATAGCAGGCTCTGTTTCTGCTTTATCCACAGCAGTGTAGGCTGCTGAATTAATAATAACATCAGGCTGTATTTGCTTAACGGTATTATTAACCTGTTCTGTGTTAGATATATCCAGAGCTTTTGATCCAAAACCATGAACTTTATGGCCTCTTTTAAGAGCTTCTACAACTAACTCGCTGCCAACTTGCCCTTTAGCACCTGTGATGAGTATATTCATAAGTATCAGTTTATTTAAATGTACAGATTTGTTTGATAATCAAACAGGTCAGTTGCCTCTTGCAGTAACGGCTGTTTTTTGTCTTTTTCTGAAAGCTGTAATTGTGAGTGTTCGACTTTCCAGTTTATTTTAAGTTGCGGATCATCAAATTGTATCCCTATATCACATTCTGGCGAATAATAACTATCCACTTTATAAGCAAATAATGCCGTATCTGACAGAACAACAAAGCCATGGGCAAAGCCCCGAGGAATGAACAACTGATGTTTATTTTCTGCTGACAATTCTGCCGTCACGTGTTGGCCAAAGGTTGGGGACCCTTTTCGGATATCAACGGCCACATCCAGCACTTTACCTTCAATAACCCGCACTAATTTACTTTGCGCACAGGGTGGTAATTGATAATGCAAACCTCTGAGTACACCATAACTGGAACGGGATTCATTATCTTGAATAAACTGTGTTTTTATACCCGTTTCCTGCTCAAATAAATCACTGCGAAATATTTCTGCGAAATAACCACGCTCATCACCGAAAACCTGGGGCTCAATTCGGATAATATCTGGTATTTGGGTTTTAGTGAATTTCATCAGGTGATATCTTCTTCTGATCTGCGTAACAAGTACTGGCCATATTGATTTTTTTTCAGCGGCTGCGCCAGCGCAATCAATTGTTGTTTGGTGATATACCCCATTTCATAAGCAATCTCTTCGATACAGGCAACTTTGAGACCCTGACGATTTTCAATGGTCTGAATATAATTGGACGCTTCCATAAGACTTTCATGGGTTCCGGTGTCCAGCCATGCAAAGCCTCTTCCCATCAGCTCGACTTTAAGATTTTTTTGTCTCAGATAGGCCTGGTTAACGGCAGTGATTTCTAACTCTCCCCGCTGAGAAGGCTTAACCGCTTTAGCAATTTCCACAACACTATTAGGATAAAAGTACAAGCCGACCACAGCATGATTGCTTTTAGGTTGTTCAGGCTTTTCTTCTATACTGAGCACATTGCCCTTTTTATCAAATTCAGCCACACCATAACGCTCGGGATCACGGACATAGTAACCGAAAACAGTTGCTTTGCCTCTCTCTGTCACATTCATTACAGAATGTTCAAGCATTCGTTGAAAGCCATGTCCATAAAAGATGTTATCACCTAAAACAAGGCAGACATCATCACCGTCAATAAACTCTTCACCAATAATAAAAGCCTGTGCCAGACCATCGGGTGAAGGCTGTACTTTGTAGGAAAAGTTCATGCCGATATCAGAGCCATCACCCAAGAGCGCTTTAAATTGCGGCAAGTCATCCGTTGTGGAGATAATTAACACTTCAGTAATACCCGCCAGCATCAGCACTGATAATGGATAATAGATCATCGGTTTGTCATAAATAGGCGTAAGCTGTTTACTGACACCTCTGGTAATTGGATAAAGGCGTGTACCGGAGCCGCCCGCTAAGATAATCCCCTTCATTTATTTGCCATCTCCGAGTCGTTCACGTTGATAACTGCCATCCTGAACATGCTGGCACCATTCACTATTGTTCAGATACCAGTTAATTGTTTTTTCAATTCCTGACTCAAAGGTTTCCAGTGGTCGCCAACCCAAATCATGATCAATTTTATCCGCATCAATCGCATAGCGTACATCATGCCCAGGACGATCAGTCACATAGGTAATCAGTTGTTCATGTGGTTTATAAGGAGAGTCTGGTACCAGTTCATCTAATAGGGAACAAATTGTTTTGACAACCTCAAGATTGGTTTTTTCATTATGGCCGCCAATATTGTAGGTTTGTGCATTTTTTCCTGTGTCTAAAACCAGCCTTAAGGCACGCGCATGATCGTCAACATGTAACCAGTCTCTGATTT
Organism: gamma proteobacterium symbiont of Bathyaustriella thionipta; assembly: GCA_025656775.1. Taxonomy (GTDB): domain Bacteria; phylum Pseudomonadota; class Gammaproteobacteria; order GRL18; family GRL18; genus GRL18. The sequence goes on along the minus strand of JAHXHI010000383.1, from coordinate 3,490 downwards.
GCTGACCATTTCCATAAATTGGCAGAGGCTTACCTTCCAGCGCATTGAGTGTCACCAAAGGGATTAGTTTTTCAGGAAACTGATGACTGCCATAGTTATTAGAACAATTGGTAATCACCACAGGGAACCCGTAAGTACGATACCAGGCTCTGACCAGATGATCAGATGATGCTTTACTGGCTGAATAAGGTGAGCTGGGATCATAGGCTGTTTCTTCGGTAAAAAAGCCCGTTTCATCCAGATCACCATATACCTCATCCGTTGAAACATGATGGAATCGAAAAGAGACTTTTTTATCATCCGTCATTTGATTCCAGTAACTGCGAGCGACTTCAAGCAAGTTACAGGTACCGACAATATTGGTCTGAATAAAGTCTGCCGGGCCATCAATTGAGCGATCAACATGAGACTCTGCTGCCAGGTGCATAATGGCATCAGGCTGATATTGTTTGAAAATCCGCTCCATAACTTCTTTATTACAAATATCTGCATATTCAAAATGGTATCGTGTGTTATTTTCAACTTCTTCCAAAGACTCCAGGTTGCCTGCATAAGTCAAAGCATCAACATTGATGATATTGTGTTTAGTCTCTTTAATGTACTGCCTGATAACAGCTGAGCCGATAAAGCCCGCACCGCCTGTAACGATAATATTCAATAGTTGCTCCTTGTATGATAAAGAATAAACACAAATTTATATTGATATTCTATACGTTTTGTTAAATAAAATCAGTTTTTAGGGTAATTGTTAATGTCTGTGATTAACAAAAACTATTTCCCCCTTTATTCAAAAACTAACTCTTTGCATCATTCATTAAAAATAAATAAAGTTCATCATATTTTTTACCCATTTGTGCACCGGTAAAAAGTGTTTCAAATCTTTTTCTGGCAGCAAGGCCCAACACATTGGTAAGCTCTTCATCATAATACAATGTATCCATTGCTTCCCTGAACGCTTTTACATTGCCTGGTGTGACCTGTAAACCTGTCTTATTATGGATATTGACGTAACTCATGCCAGAACCAATTTCAACAGAGATTAGCGGTTTAGCAAACATAGCACCTTCTAATAAAGTCACACCAAACGCTTCGGATCTCAGATATGAGGGAAAAACAACAGCACGACATATCGATAATAAAGCCACTTTATCAAGGTCATCCAGATAACCAAGAAATAAGATGTTATCAATCCCCTCCTTCTCTGCCTGTATTTTTAACTTTTGTTCAATGGGCCCCGCACCGACAATAACAATTTTATAATCGGCATTTTTTGCTGCTTCAATAACAATATGCAGACCTTTGTAATACCTTAAAACGCCAATAAAGAGAAAAAAGGGGCTATGAATGGTTTCACGCCATATCTTTTGTCTATTAGCATCAACAGCAGGATAATTCTTTTCATCTAAGCCAATGGGAATAATATCTACTTTCTGGTTATATTCTTGCAGAATATCACTGGTTTGAAAATAATTTGGGGAGGTTGCCACAATGCGATCAACACTGGATAAAAATCGCCGCATTAATGGGCGATACAATTTTAAAAGCCATTTTTGTCTGATAATATCAGAATGATACGTCACCACTGATTTTTTCTTTTTGCCGTAAATCCCGTATAAGATATCAACAAATGGCCAGGGAAAATGGTAATGAATAATATCAGCCCAATCAACTAATTCTTTATAAAGCTTAAGACCTCTAAATGCAAAACTACACGACGCCAACTCAAAAGACAACGGTATACGATACACTGAGATACCATTTACTTCGACTTTATCCGGCTCATTAATTTTATTGCTAATAGAAAAGACTCGAACCTGAGCAACTGCCACATTAATACTGATTTGTCGTATGACCTCTTCAAGACCGCCCTGAGAATCAGGAAAAAATGTCCTATAGACATGTAACACTTTTATCATAAAGAACTATGCCTTGCTCAGCACTGCATCCATTTGTTCAAAAAATAATCTGGAGTGGTAATTTTTTGAGTTTTCCAGACACTCATTTTTTAAGCTCAAGGCTCTTTGTGGTGTCATCCATTCAGTTGCTTTAATTGTAGCATCTATTAGAGGGTTTTCCTCAATTGGCTTATCTTTTCCCGCATTAAGATTTATTAATTCTGGATCGATAAGATAACCTGTTTCACCATGTTTGACAGTTTCTAATAAACCGCCTTGTGCAATACCAATAACCGGCTTCCCGGCAGCTTGTGACTCAACAGGTGATAAACCAAAATCTTCATCTTTAGCGATATAAATAGAAGCAATTGCATTGCCTAATAGTTGCACTAACTCAGCCTCACTATACCACCCCGTAAATGAAATATTATGTGCTGACAGCGCAAGTTGTTTTAAGCGATCAGAGTCACTCCCCCCTGATGCAATCACTAATTTTTTATCCGGCATTCGTTTAAAAGCTTCAATAATTTTATCAACCTGTTTATACGGTTCCAGACGAGCCAGAGACAGATAATATTCCCCTTCCTGACCAAGACAGCCAAACCGATCAATATTAACCGGTGGATTAATCACAATCGAATCGACATTTAAAAAGCGTTTTAATCGTTTTTGTACATTAATTGAATTAGCAATCACTCTATCCATTCGTTGAATTGACTGCTCATATTGAGGCTGATACCAGGAAGAATAACGTTGTAAAAAGACTCGGCCAAGCACACCAAGTTTTTGTTGATAGTCATCTTTTAAATCATACAAGTATCGGGGTGGTGTATGACAATAATAGAAATTATTGCCTTTAGCTCGCTGACTGATAGCCAATGGTGCGTAAATACCACTGTATATAACCTGATCAAATTGATTAATATAAGATTGGCTTTGTTTAAAGCTATAAATTGTTTTTAAAATTCTTAATGGGGTAATAGAAGAAAAAGACTGCAATGTTTGAATATTTTGCGTTGCCAACAAGGATAAATCAAAATTGTCTGGATTAATAGAAGAGACAAGCAGGTGAGCATCTTCATAGTGCTCAGATAGAGTCAGTGCAACGTGTTCAGCACCACCTTTCACCTGTAGATAATCGTATAAAATTCCCTTTTTCAATAAATTATCCATCATTCAAAACACTCCAGAAATTATTTCCAAAATAAGTATCTATAATGAAGGTAATGTCTAGATTATTTTTTAACATTTTGTTCCAGATTATACAATTTACTCATGGTAATCAAAGGTCTTAAATCCTTCCTTACGACACAGATCATCACGCTGAGCAATAGAAAGATCTTCACGAACCATTTCTGCAACCATTTCTTCAAGGGTTATCTGGGGTACCCAGCCTAATTTTTCTTTTGCTTTAGTTGGATCACCTAATAAGGTTTCAACCTCTGTAGGACGAAAATAACGGGTATCAACTTTAACAATAATTTGCCCTTCTTTTAATGAAGTACCCCAGGGTAAGAGCATTATAAATGCTGCCCTAATAAAATTTCAGCCCTGAAATTATCATCCAGAGCAGCTAATTTACGCTTTCGCTTAAG
>JAHXHI010000402.1 GCA_025656775.1 gamma proteobacterium symbiont of Bathyaustriella thionipta | reverse complement strand
TTAAATTTTAAGAAAGCTGAATATGATTTTGTATGGCCTTTTTTTTAGTTGAATGCTAAAAAAAGGCTATTTACGGATGGACACTAAATAGTGATTAACCAGTTTTAATATACCATCAAAATCAAATTGTTTTATCATCTGTGCCCATTGTTCATGACTCTTTTTTTCCAGTAAATCTGAGTCTTTAATCACCTTATACAAATCATTGAGTTGGCTAACATCACCCATTTCACAAGCTGTTTTTACTTCTCTGAGCAAATCAGCGAATTGTTCTTGATCCAATGTATGAGAAACATTCGGCATAGTTTCCTGTGCTGAATGTTTCTCTTCTTTGCGTATTGCCGGCTTGAATTTAATACCAAGATGCTGTTCAATTTTATTAAAGACTTCTGCTATTTTAAAAGGTTTAGCAATAAAATCATCCATTCCAGTTGCTATAATTTGTTCTTTTTGCTCAGGAAAAACACCTGCTGTCACTGCAATAATTACTACCTTAACGGCATCGTTATCAGCTGCTAATGCTTTACGAATAAGTTGTGCGGCATTAATACCATCCATATCCGGCATACGGATATCCATCAGCACCAGAGGAATTTTATGCTTAATAGTAAGACTCACAGCGTCTTTACCATTAACTGCTTCAAGCGTTTTAAAACCAGCAGCCTGAAGCAGTCTTGTTAATATATTACGATTGATATCCTGATCATCAACAATGAGTGCTGTGATATCCAAATCATCTTCTAATACGGGTATTAGCGTATCATCCTTGTTATCTTTTTGCGGCGTAAGCAATTCTTCATCGGTCACTTCTATCAATGGCAGAGAAAAAGAAAAAGCACTGCCGTAACCCTGATGACTTTCCAGCAAAATATCACTGCCGCCCATTTCCTGAATAAGTCTCTGGCTGATAGCCAGGCCTAAACCTGTTCCACCGGCATCGATACCATCCTGAGCCTGCTTAAAGGCATCAAAAACAGTTTGTTGCTTTTCATCCGGGATACCCACGCCGGTATCAGCAACGATAAAATGAATATTTCGCTGTTGCTTATCAGACTGCTCCATAACCTGAAGAGAAATGGTACCACTATGAGTAAACTTGACGGCATTACCTAACAAGTTCACTAATACCTGACGCAATTTGGTTGCATCTGATTTTATTCCACGGGGTAAATTATCCTGTATCTGCAGCTCCAGTCTAAGCCCTTTAGCAGTGACCCGGTGTAATACCATATCATACACACCTTTAATCAGCTTTGGTAAGTCAATGGCGGTAATATTAAATTCCATTTGACCGGACTCAATTTTTGATAAATCCAGCACATCATTAATGAGAGTCAACAGGTGATGACCACAACTTTTAATGGCATCCAGACTTTCCATTTGCTCCATTGTCACCTGTTTATCATTCTGCAGGATTTGTGCATAACCCAGCACACCATTTAAGGGGGTTCTTAATTCATGAGACATATTTGATAAAAATTCACTTTTCGCTTTATTGGCCTCTTCTGCAACTTCTTTGGCACTAATAATTTCCTGCTCTGTCAGTTTTCTTTCTGTTAAATCCTGAATTAAACCAATAAATACCGGTTGATCATTCATTATCGCTGAAGTCAGAATAAGTTCTGCATGAAAGGCTTCACCGTCTATTTTTTCAAAGACTAATTCATGCTGCTGATAACCGACTTTAACAGCCTGCTCCATAAGCTGATTAAGCACATCAAACGATGCCTGCCCATTAGCCTGAAGCGCCTGAGTATAGGAATAAAGATGAGAGCCCAGTACTTCTTCCTTATTTTGATAACCAAACAAAGCTAAAAAAGCATGATTACAATCCAGTATGCCTCTATCAGAGCAGAGTAAATTAGCCTGTGAGGAATTTTCAAATAAAACCCGAAATTTTTCTTCTTCACGTTTGCGTTGAGTAATATCATGAGCCATACCTTCCAGGGCAACAATATCACCTTTTTCATCTTTAACGGGTACAACAATCACTTCAAAGCGCAATAGTTCACCATTACGAGCAATAATTTCTAATTCAAATGCTTCTTGTTGTTCTCCTTGAAGTGTCAGCTTAATCAGTTTTGATGATTCATCATTAAGTGAACTATCAACCAGATACTGATTAAAGAAATTCTGAAATTCATGGGTGGTGTATCCCAATACCTCAGTTACAGATTGACTCACATAACTGATATGCCCTTTTGTATCCTGAGTAAAATAAAAGTAGCTGCCTTTTAAACCTTGAACAATACGACTAAAACCTTGTGATCGCGCTTTACGGATATCCTGTTCACGCTTGTTTAATTTTGCTGCCATGTCAGTAAAATTTTTTGCCAGCATGCCAATTTCATCACTACTATTCACTTCAACCACGGCATTAAGATTACCCGCTGCCACCGATTTTACCCCTGCGGTCAGCCGTGCCAAAGGTTGAGTAATTTTACCTATCACTAACCAGACGGTAATAATAATTAAAAATAATGAAAATAATAGAATACTACCAATCTGAAGCTCTCTTTTTCGAACTTCAGCCAATACAATTTGTTCCGGAACCCTCAGGGCAATACTCCATTCAGTATTGCGTATCGGATAAAAAGCAATCCACTGACGCTTATCCGTTTCCCAGCCACTTAACTGCACAATTCCCTTTTTACCCGCTGTCATTTTATCTGCCAGTCGTTTAATATCTGCACGCTGGTATTTTTCAGCATCCTGATAAATTGAGTTGCTCATAATTTGCTGTGCATCGGGGTGATAAACATAATCACCGCTTTTTGTCACCATGAGTAAATCCAGATCAGCATCGATACCCTGGTCCACTGTTTCTTCCAGAATTTCCAGCTGCACATCAACGGTAGCGACACCTTTAAACTGTTTTTTATAAAAAAAGGGCACCGCATAGGTGGCCATTATGATATCTCCCACCCCCTTATCAAAGTAGGGATCAGTCCAGACAGGGTGTTTAGCCTGCCTGGCTTTTTCCCACCACTGCCAACGACCACTGGTATAATCAGTAATATCGGCAATATCCAGGGTTTGAACCCGGCCTGATGTTCGATAGGCATAGGGAGCAAAGAGTTCATTGTCATAATCAGGATCGCGATCAAAGGCTATTGCACTGCCATAAACAATTCGGTTGTGCCTTAAATTAGATTTGACCTGTGCATAAAGTTGATGATCAGTCATTAATGGATTTTGTTCGATAATGGCCGCAGTCGAACGTGCAATTTGTGCAGATTCATTGAGAAAACCTGAAAAAATACCCGCATAGTGCTGGCTCAGACGTCTCATTTCATCTTCAACATCAGCAATTGAATGTATTTGTATCTGGTATATACCAAAACCAAAGATCAACAAATAGATCAGTGCAATGGGCAGAACCGTTAAAAGAATGATCTTAAGTCGTATAGAGGAAAGCAATCATTTTTCCTTAAATAAGGGAAGCTCGTAAACTGTTTCGAGTAATCAATCTGAAATCTTGATCAGCCTGGTTTTCCTGATGACAGCTGTTAATTCATACCGAGTCATGCCTGTTACTTGAACCTGAATCAAATAGTTGAGATTAAAGTATACAAAAGCATTTGAAATATAGCACATTTTTTTTATGGAAAGACATTATTTTCGGCACAAAAAAAGCGGCCGAGTTTTACCTCAAAGCCGCTTTCGTACCTCCTTACCAAGCCATGATTTTAGACAAAAATTCGTGAAAACTTAGTCTCTTTAAACATCCTGCTTGCGGTCAATCCATAGACCCTATACTCCCTTATCGTTCCCTCTTACATCTTCCTTAAAAATTAAGTTGGCTGGTGAACCGCAATAATTATCAACCATAAAGATAGTTTATCAAATCAGAACAAAACAGCAACCATAGTTTTCTAAAATGGTACACACATCATATTATCAATCATTTAACCCAAAAACAGGCAGACACTTTATTCGCACATTTAAAATCAGTATTTATAGCGAAACAAGACTTTGCAAGGCGGTGTGATTAATTTTTTTTGCCCGTTCAATGCTATCAGATTCACTATAACAACGAAGTTCAGGGGCATTACCGGAAGGTCGAAAATGGATGATATTTTCATTCTCAAAAGTCAGCCGCAAACCATCAACGGTATTCATCGTATTTATACGACCCAATAACGGGAAATCTGCTTCAAATAACGCTTTATTTTCTGCGTCATTGCCAGAGGTATATTTTTCAATTAACTGCTGGCTTTTTTTGGTAGGAAAATTTTTAATGCGATCACTATAGGTATAACGTTGTGGTAATCGTGCGGATAATTGTGATAGTGATAGTTTATTTTCAACACTACTATGCAGTAATGTCAGCAAAACAACAATCGCATCTCGTGTCGGCAGGGCCGTCAATAAAAAATTATTTTTTCTGATCGGTGTAGCCAAAAGAAAACCGCCATTGGCTTCATAGCCCGCGACAGCCGCATAATGTTCTTCAAGATAATGATTCATGGCCTCAATCACATAAGGTGAACCGATTTTTGTGCGCTTTACATCCACAAAAAAACCGGATTGCTCTACACAGGAATTAGAACTCACAGGCGTTACAATATGATCAATTTGTAAATATTCTGCACATAAAAAACCAACAATATCACCACGCAGCCATTCACCCGTTTCATCTGAAATTAAAGGCCGGTCAGCATCACCATCAGTCGAGACAATCGCATCTAATTGATATTCAAAAGCCCATTCTTTTGCCAACTTAATATCTTCGTCTCGAACCGCTTCAGTATCCACAGGAATAAAATGATCGGCATACGCCAAATTCATCACCTTGGCGCCCAGCTTTTCTAATAGTTCAGGAATAATGTCCCGGGCCACGCCACTATGTTGATAAACACCTATTTTTTTCCCGGCAAAAGCATTCTCCGGAAACAAACCAAGGTAACGTGATTTATAATCATTCAATGCGGTTGGATCGACATCTGGAAGATAATTGTTGTGATCGCTAAATTGGCCCTGCTTATCAAAATACTCATTCAATAAGGTAATCTGCTGTGTTGTAATAATGAGCTCGTCTTCCTTGAGTATTTCTCCTGCAAGTTTATAAAATTTAATCCCATTTCTATCATCTGGAATATGACTGCCTGTGACCATAATAGCCGGGCAATGATGCCTTAAGCCATAAAGCGCAACCGCAGGAGTTGGGATTAATCCTGCATTAATGACCTGATAGCCACTGTCCAATATTGCCCTGGCACAGGCATTAAGAATTCTTGGCGTACTGCTTCTCAAATCACCGGCCAGGGCAATCTTAGCGACTGACTGCTCTGGCTCTTGAACAAGCTGCTGTGTCTTTTCAAGATACTGGATAAACCCCATCGTATAGGCATAACAAACCTGATCGCTCATATCATTGACCAAACCGCGCGCACCACTGGTGCCAAATTTTACCTGACTGCTCTGCATCAGTTGTGCAATTGTTGTTTTCAACATTATTTTATTTGCCTCTTATTCTCAATAACTATTCCTAAATGCTATACACGGAACACCAGAACCTGTCATTTATTATTTGGTGATTTTATACCAATATGAGCCCAATAATAAATGACAGGTTCTGATGCGAAAAGCTATGAAGAATAACCACTATTTTTGAACACTTATTTAGCCTGCCCTATTCTGCCCGGCCATAATGATCATCAAAGCGAACAATGTCATCTTCACCCAGATAACTGCCGGTCTGGATTTCAATAATTTCCAGAGGGATCACGCCTGGATTTTCAAGTCGATGCTGTGTACCTAATGGAGTATAATTCGATTGATCTTCAGTCATCACAAATTCTTTGTCACCACAAATAATTTTTGCAGTCCCTTTTACAACCACCCAGTGTTCTGCTCTATGATGATGCATTTGCAGCGATAACTTAGCCCCTGGATTCACCACAATTCGTTTTACTTTAAAACGCTCTGTTTCTTCCAGTGTTTCATAACTACCCCAGGGTCGATACACTCGCTGATGCGATAATATTTCTTCTCTGCGAGTATTTTTTAATTGATTAACAATTTCTTTCACATCCTGAGAACGTGATTTATCAGCAACCAATACGGCATCTGCTGTTTCAACCACCACACAATTATCCATCCCGATGACTGCAATCATCCGTTCTTCGGCATGGATATAACTATTGCTTAAATCATGTTGCAGCACATCACCATGGATCACATTGCCTTGCGTATCGTGAGACTTAACTTCCCAAAGAGCAGACCATGCACCCACATCACTCCAATCTGCATCAAGGGGAAGCACTACCGCTTTATCTGTTTTTTCCATCACTGCATAATCAATGGAATCAGAAGGGGAAGCAATAAAGGCATCCACTTCAAGACGGCAAAAGTCCAGATCCTTCGCCCCTTTTTTTACTGCGTTTTTTACTGATTCATAAATATCACTGGAGAAGGCTTTAAGTTCCTGTAATATTGCTGAGGCCTGAAACATAAACATGCCGCTATTCCAATAATATTCACCACTAGCAAAATATTCTTGAGCTGTTTCCAGGTTGGGTTTTTCAACAAATTGAGCCACTTTATAAGCATTTTCATCCTGCTCAAAAATTGCTGCCCGCTTAATATAACCATAACCCGTTTCTGCTTTATGAGGCACAATACCAAAAGTGACCAGCTGCCCTTGCTGCGCAACACGATAACCTGACTCCACCACTTGATGAAACACTGTTTTATTTTGAATCACATGATCGGCGGCCAAAATCAACATCACATCATCACCCGAGCCATCTCTCCCCTGGATATATTCTGCTGCGGCGCAGATAGCGGGTGCTGTATTTCGTCCCACTGGTTCCAGAATAATTTTGTCCACATCAACACCAATGTCCCGCATTTGCTGGGCCACTAAAAAACGATGTTCTTCATTACAGACAACAACAGGAGCAGCCAGATCGTCTATTCCATCTAAACGAATCATAGTTTCCTGCAGCATTGTTTGCTCACTGCACAAGGCCAGAAACTGTTTAGGATTAAGTTCTCTGGACATAGGCCATAAGCGCGAACCTGTACCACCGGATAATATCACTGGAATAATCATTTTATGCCCTTTTTTTCTTAACAGTTAGTATTAATTATTATTCATTCCCCGGGAATTATAGTATCAATTTCCGGATAAGCTATGTTAAATTTTTGTTGTAAAATTTGTTTCGCCTGCCGATCACCATGTACCAGGTGAATTTGTTTTGGCTTATTACGCATACGTTTTACAAAATTCAGCAGATTGGTCTGGTCAGCATGGGCTGAATAACCACTGAGGGTATAAATTCCAGCTTCAATCGCGTATTTTTTATTGTCCCACACGACATAACCGCCCTGACCGTATTTCTGAATATCTCGCCCGGGGGTGCCATGTGCCTGATAGCCCGTAAAGATGACATCAGTACGCTTATCACCAATAAGTGCCTGTAAATAATTAACAATTCGACCACTGGTACACATACCACTGGCAGAAATCACAATGGCGGGACGCGCTGTTTTTTTCAGGTAGTTAACCGTCTCCAGATGCGTTTTATGATCATTAATGGTGAGTATTTGAGAGAAATCCAGGGGATGACGTCCCTGATGTAATTTTTTCTGAGCTTCAGCATCCCAATAGTCTGATAATTGCTGGTATTTTTTAGTGAACTCACTGGCTAAAGGTGAATCAACAATAATTTCAACGTCTTCCCAGGTTTTATTATAAGATTTTGTCTTCTTATACTGAAAAAGAATGCTTTCCAGTTCATATAATAGCTCCTGAGTACGACCAATACTAAATGCTGGAATCAGAACCACACCCCTGTTTTGAGTGGCTTTTTCAATAATCTGCTTTAGCTGCTTATATCTGTTTTTACGATCAGCATGATTTTTATCGCCGTAAGTACTTTCTAAAATTAATTGATCTCAGCCATAGGGCGATTTAGGTGCAGGCAGTAATGGTGCATAGGGAGCACCCAGGTCACCACTGAAGATAATTTTCTGAACCTGGCCTGCATGCGCATCTCTGATATCACATTCAATATAGGCTGAGCCTAAAATATGCCCTGCCGGTTTTAATTTAATACTCAGTGTTTGTTGCGTTTTATTCAATACAAGCTGTTTTTTTTCAGCATAATCTAATGGCACCAGCATTGTTTTGAGATGCCTGATAAACTTACTGATCAGTTGACGATTTTTGGTGAAACCAATTTTTACCGCATCTTCTAACACACCCGGTAGTAGTAATGCGGTCGCCTTTGAACAATAAACTGGTCCGTCAAACCCTGCTGCTAATAGATAAGGAATTCGTCCAATATGATCAATATGGACATGAGTAACAACCAGTGCCTGAACTGATTTTAGTGGAAAATCAATAGCCATTTGTTCATGATGTGAACCGTTGGGCGATATTTCTGCCCCCTGAAACAGGCCGCAATCAATTAAAATGCTATTATTCGTATCAATATGAAGCTCATGACATGAGCCCGTGACACCATTGACTGCGCCATGATGTGATATCTTTGCCAAATCCATATGTGTGTTTCTGAGTGTTAAGTTATTAGTTGGCGCTCTGCTCTAAATGAGCATAAAGTGGCGCAGTAAAATCATGTACCACATCATCTGCGCCCTTCATTATATAATCTTTAAAAACCGTCGCAATAGGAGACAGGCGTTTTCCTTCCCGCTGTACTACATACCAGTGACGAAATATGGGAAAACCTTCCACATTCACAATTTTTAATGTGTTTGCTTTTAGTTCAAGTTCAAGAGTATGCATTGATACAATTGCCATGCCTAATCCTTCTTCGGCAGCATGTTTAATCGCGCGATTATTACTCATATCCATCTTGGTTTTAAACTCCATTTCCTGATTGGAAAAAAAACGCTCTATTGCAATACGCGTTCCTGAACCTTGTTCCCGCATCACAAACTCTTCTTTGATCAGCTCCTTTAAGGATACTTTTTTCTTAGCTGCTAAATAATGCTCCGGGTAAGTAACCACCACCAGAGGATTTTCTAAAAATGGAGAAGCCATTAGATTATAAGCATCCGGCGGACGACCCATAATGACCAGGTCACATTCATTTTTTTCCAGCATCGCCAATAAGGAGCTGCGATTGGTCACATCAAGACTAATTCTTATTTTGGGATGACTTTTCGCAAAATGTGCTAATAAACGTATAACAAAGTGGTTGGCCGTACTGGCTACAGCCAGCTTTAGATGCCCTTGCTGTAAGGTTTTCAACTGACCAATAGTTTCTTCCAGATCAATCAACTGCTGCATTGTACTGCGTGCATAATTATGCATTTCAATGCCAATATCCGTTAAATAAAGCTTTTTCCCAAGCTTTTCAATTAACGGCGTATCGACCTGCTCTTCAAGCTGTTTAACCTGCATTGAAACTGCTGGCTGGGAAAGATGTAACTCCTTGGCAGCACTGGTATAGTTCAAATGCCTGGCCACCACATCAAATACTTTTAGCTGGCGAAAGGTAAGATTCATAAACCCGTTCCATAATAATTTATCTGTAATTTATCAATATATCATAAGCAATAACTTATGGTAACAATTAAAAAATAAAGTTTTACTTTATATCACAATTAAATTATATTCTTTCACACAACTTGTAAGGTTATTAATTCTTTTAACGGAGTCAAGCCTTCACAGGACCGAATTTTAACTTACACTTTTTTTAAAAAAGAAGGAAACGGATAAAATGGCACTATTAGACCAAACAGGTCGTTACTCTGACCTTAGTCTTAACGAAGATGAATTAATTGCAGGCGGTAATCACGTTCTGGTTGCTTATACTATGGTACCCGCTGAAGGTTATGGTTACCTTGAAGCTGCTGCTCACTTTGCTGCTGAGTCTTCTACAGGTACGAATGTAGAAGTTTCTACTACTGATGATTTCACCAAGGGCGTAGACGCACTTGTTTACTTCATTGATGAAGCTACAGGTAAAATGAAGATTGCCTACCCGATGGATCTTTTTGATCGCAACATTACCGATGGCCGCACCATGCTGGTTTCTTTCCTGACTCTGGTCATTGGTAATAACCAGGGCATGGGCGATATCAAAAACGCCCAGATGTATGATTTCTACATGCCACCTCGCATGCTGCAATTATTTGATGGTCCTGCTAAAGATATCTCCGATATGTGGCGTATCCTTGGTCGTCCAATTGAAAACGGTGGTTACATTGCCGGTACAATTATTAAGCCAAAATTAGGCTTACGTCCTGAGCCTTTTGCTGAAGCGGCATACCAGTTCTGGCTTGGCGGTGACTTCATCAAAAATGATGAGCCTCAGGGTAATCAGGTTTTCTGTCCAGCCAAGAAAGTTTATCCCTTAGTTTATGATGCAATGAAACGTGCACAGGATGAAACTGGCGAAGCCAAGTTGTTCTCTGCAAACATCACTGCGGATGATCACCATGAAATGTGTGCTCGTGCTGATTTCATTCTGGAAACATTTGGTCCAGATGCTGACAAAGTTGCCTTCCTGGTTGACGGTTATGTGGGTGGTCCAGGTATGGTGACTACTGCTCGTCGTAACTATGCTGGTCAATACTTACATTACCATCGTGCAGGTCATGGTGCGGTTACATCTCCTTCTGCCAAGCGTGGTTATACTGCTTTCGTTCTGGCCAAGATGTCTCGTCTACAGGGTGCTTCCGGTATCCACGTGGGCACTATGGGCTACGGCAAGATGGAAGGCGATGCGTCTGACAAAATCATTGCTTATATGATTGAACGTGATGAGTGCCAGGGACCTGAGTACTATCAGAAATGGTATGGTATGAAGCCCACTACGCCAATTATCTCCGGTGGTATGAATGCACTGCGTCTGCCAGGCTTCTTCGAGAACCTGGGTCACGGTAACGTTATCAACACTTCTGGTGGTGGTTCTTACGGTCACATTGACAGCCCTGCAGCGGGTGCAACTTCTCTGCGCCAGGCATACGATTGTTGGAAGCAAGGCGCTGACCCAATCGAATATGCGAAAGAGCATAAAGAATTTGCGCGTGCCTTCGAGTCATTCGAACACGATTCAGATGCTCTGTTCCCAGGCTGGAGAGACAAGCTGGGCGTACACAAGTAAGCTACAGGCTCGCTTGTATAGCTAAATGCTAATGACAAAGCCTCTGGATTCTCTTATAAAGTGAGCAGGGGCTTTGTTGTCTTTACAGTGCAATAACTCTTTACAAAGCTCTGGCATTGTAAACGTGTTATTCCTAAAGCAATCACAAGTATCTGATTGCTTTAGGAATAATATAGCTGTCAGCTTTTTTCAGTAATAATTTTACAACAGGAAAATTACCATGAGCGTTCAAGATATTGAGCAGTACAAAATAAGTGAACAACCTTATTACGAATCTCAGCATGATGAAGTGTCATTGTATGATGCCGCTTATGAAGCTCGTCTGCCGGTGATGATCAAAGGGCCAACAGGATGTGGTAAATCCCGATTTATTGAACACATGGCCTGGAAACTGGATAAACCTCTGATCACCGTGGCCTGTAACGAAGATATGACCGCTTCTGATCTGGTCGGTCGTTACCTGCTGGATTCCAATGGCACACGCTGGGTTGACGGCCCGCTCACTACAGCAGCGCGTATTGGTGCTATCTGTTATCTCGACGAAGTGGTTGAAGCCCGTCAGGATACTACCGTTGTTATCCATCCTTTAACAGACCACCGCCGCAATCTGCCTCTGGATAAAAAAGGTGAATTAATTGACGCCCATCCGGATTTTCAACTGGTTATTTCCTACAACCCCGGATATCAAAGCCTGATGAAGGATTTAAAACAATCCACCAAACAGCGTTTTACTGCGCTGGAATTTGATTATCCGGATGCCAGTGTAGAAGCCAGCATTGTTGCAACTGAAGGTGGTATTGACAATGATGTCGCGGCCAAACTGGTGAAAATTGCCGGTACCGCAAGAAATCTGAAAGGTCATGGTCTGGATGAAGGTATATCAACCCGCCTGCTGGTTTACGCAGCAAATTTGATGAACAAGGGTATTGAAGCACAGAGAGCCTGTCGCATGGCGCTGGTTCGTCCTATTACCGATGATGATGATATTCGTGATACTCTGGATCATGCCATTGATTCTGTATTCTCTGCCTGAGTTTACAATATTTAAGCCTTACCTGACTGCGGCTTCTCCCGGAGGCTGCAGGGACAAACAAAGTGTTTGCCAATAAACAGCTAATTATGTGAGCATTGCCATGACTGATACATTTACTGAGATTAGCCCTAAAGTTCAAGCTTACCGCGACCAGTTACAATGCAGTTTTCCACAACTGAATGATGTCTTTGCCGATTGTCTGGAAGAAGCCTTAACGGTGTTCACTGAACAGGGTGTTAAGGATTACCTTTCCGGCGCCTCTATGGTGTGTATGATCGGACGCGGCTTTGAACCGGTATTAGTCTATCTTGAAGAACTGCCGCAAATCGTTGAGCATAGTGATGAGACCATGCTGAACATCATTTCCAAGTGTGTCTGGGATATGTCCCGTACACCTAATGGCAAGGCAATACTGCCCTTTTTACAATCTTTACCGGAAGCAGCACGCCGCCTGGGCAGTACCGAGCAATTGCAGCACTACATCGATATTGTCTTTGATATGATGAGCAAAAGTACGCGCTCTGTACATGGCTTTAGTGACACCATCCCCAGTCCGGGACTGGCTGATTTTCTTAATCAATCGGCTTACCTGCTCAATCAACTATCCATTGAGGGTATTAAAAACTGGGTAGACTATGGCCTTAGTAACTACCATAGCCATCCTGAACGCCAGAAAGACTATTTTTCTCTGCAGTCTGCAGACAGCCGCGCCATTTTGCAGCGTGAACGTCATGGTACCCTGTTCAGTGATAATGAGCGCAAACTCAGCCTGTATCTGAAAGCGTTATGGCAGGACAAGGAACATTTTGTACCCTATTCTGAAGGCTGGGACGAACTGCGCAAGCCCATGCCCTATTATGACAGTCTGGGTATTAGAATTCCCGATGTCTATGATGACAGTTATGGCATTAAAGGCATCGATCGTTACCGTGCCACTATTGCCCATATAGCAGCCCATAGACGCTGGTCTGAAGCAATGATTGCGGATAACCTCAGCCCGTTTCAACGGGTGGCCATTGAGATCTTTGAAGATTCACGGGTTGAGTTTCTGAGTATTCAGGAATATCCCGGTCTGCGCAACCTGTTTCGTGCCTTACACCCCATACCCTATGAGGGTGGTTGTAATGATGTCCATAATTCCTGTCTGCGCTATCGTCTGGCCATGCTGTCACGCGGCCTGCTGGATCCGGATCATGGCTATAAAGATCCTGTCATTCTTGACTTTATCGAGCGCTTCCATGAACTCATGGCACAGGGCAACAGCAACACAAAAGAGATGCTGCAGCTGGGTGTTTCCTATATTGCGAAAACCAAGCAGGCCAGTGATTCTTTCCCGAAAGTCATTTTTGAAGATACGGAAGTCGATTATCGCGATGATAATCGCCATCTATGGATGTTTATTGAAGAAGGTGATGAAGAAGAAGCCTTTGATGATAAAAGGCAATTTGAGCGTGATGAACATGAGGTTGATAAATTACCGCCACGACATTATCCGGAATGGGATTATAAAAGTAAAACCTTTCGTCCTGATTGGGTAAGCTTGTACGAAGCACTGCACCCTAAAGGCAATCCGGAAGATATTAACCGCATTCTGGCCAAGCATGATCGCCTGGCAAAGCAGCTGAAAAAGTTACTGGAATTATTAAAACCTCAGCAGATGGTTCGCATTCGCTATCAGGAAGAAGGCAGTGAACTGGATCTGGATGTCGCCATACGTTCCATCATCGATTTTAAAAGCGGTCATACTCCTGATCCCAGAATTAATATGAGTCACAGGCATGACGGCCGTGATGTTGCTGTTATGCTGCTGCTGGATTTGTCCGCTTCTCTGCATGAAGTACCTGACGGCTGCACCCAGTCGATACTGGAACTAAGCCGTGAAGCTGTGTCATTACTGGCTCTGACCATTGAACAACTAAATGATCCCTTTGCCATTGCTGGTTTTCACTCCGATACCCGTCATAATGTGCGCTATTTACATGTCAAAGGCTATAGTGAGCACTGGGATGATGATGTGAAAGCTCGCCTGGCCGCTATGGAAGCTGGCTATTCTACCCGTATGGGGGCACCGATACGCCATGCCGCACATTACCTTGAGAGCCAGCCGGCTGAAAAAAAACTGTTGCTGATTTTGACCGATGGTGAACCTGCAGATATCGATGTCACAGACGAGCAGTTATTGATTGAAGATACGCGCAAGGCTGTGGAAGAGCTTTCCAGTAAAAATATCTATACCCATTGTATCAGTCTGGATAAAAAAGCCGATGAATACATTGGTGATATTTTTGGTAAAAATGGTTATACCGTCATTGACCATGTGGAAAAGTTACCCGAAAAATTACCACAGCTATTCATGTCTCTGACCAAGTAAACGTTAGATATAGTAATCGAGCACCAGAGCAGGTAACACATGGTTTCGGGATTTTATGCCAATATGAGCGAAACCATGTGTTACCTGCTCTGGTGCGGCAGCTGAATAGTATATGATCACTATTTTGAAACAGTTATTAGACTAGACTAATGCGCTTCATCCCAGTTATCACCAATTCCTGCTTCAACAATCAATGGTACTTTCAACTGGGCAGCATCACTCATAATGCGCTTTATTTTTTCAACAGCTTCATCAAGAACACTCTCTGGTACTTCAAACACCAGTTCATCATGCACCTGCATGGTCATTTTTATACCATCAAATTTCTGTCCGGACACCGCTTCTGATTCTAACCATTGATCCATGGCAAACATCGCACGTTTAATAATATCAGCAGCACTGCCCTGCATGGGTGCATTAATGGCTGTACGTTCTGCATATTGACGACGCTGACCATTGCGAGAATTTATTTCTGGTATATAAAGCCTGCGACCAAAGACCGTTTCAACATAGCCCTGTTCTTTTGCCAGTTCACGCATCCTGTCCATATAATCTTTCACACCCGGATAACGGGTAAAATACAGATCAATATAGCCCTGCGCGTCTTTTCTGCCAATATCCAGTTGTTTTGCCAGGCCAAAGGCTGACATACCATAAATTAAACCAAAGTTAATGGCTTTGGCACTGCGGCGCTGTTCAGTACTGACGGATTCCAGATCAACGGCAAAGACTTCTGCCGCGGTCGATTTATGTACATCCAGACCCTGTGCAAAAGCATTCAGCAGTCCCGCATCCTCTGAAAGGTGTGCCATAATTCGCAGTTCAATCTGAGAATAATCAGCCGCCACAATTTTTTTACCTTGCGGTGCGATAAATGCCTGACGTATTTTTCTGCCCTGCTCTGTTCTGATGGGAATATTCTGCAGATTTGGCTCAGTTGATGACAGTCTTCCAGTCACTGCCACTGCCTGATTATAAGAAGTATGAACGCGTCCGCTTTTGGCATCTATCTGCAATGGCAGTTTATCGGTATAGGTTGATTTTAATTTAGCCAGTGAGCGATGCTCTAATATTAATTTCGGCATGGGATAATCGAGCGCCAGCTCCTGCAAAACAGATTCTGCAGTTGAAGGCTGACCTTTGGGAGTTTTTGATTTAACCGGCAAAGCCATTTTTTCAAATAAAATATGCTGTATCTGCTTGGGTGATGACATATTAAACGGCTCTTCCGCCATTTCAAATGCTTGTGTTTCGATTGCTTTTAGTTTCAGTGCAATTTCATGACTCTGCTGCTGTAATAAAGCCGCATCAACCAATACTCCATTGCGCTCAATATGAGATAAAACGGTTAGCAGTGGTAACTCCACTTCTTGAAACAGTGCTTTTAAGCCTGCCTGCTCTGCCAGCTTAGGCCATAGTGTCTCATGCAGTCGCAAGGTGATGTCCGCATCTTCTGCCGCATAAGGTGCCGCCTGGGCAACGGGAACTTCATCAAAGCGCAATTGCTTAACCCCTTTGCCGGCAATATCTTCATATTTTGTGGTTTGATAACTCAGATACTTCAGTGCTAAGGCATCCATATTATGACGAGTTGCTGTACTGTCCAGTACATATGATTCCAGCATGGTATCAAAAGCAATGCCCTGTAGATTGATATCATGATTTAACAGTACATTACGATCATATTTAAGATTTTGTCCCACTTTAGGCTTATTGGGATCTTCCAGTAAGGGTCGTAAACGCGTTAATACCTCATTCCGATCCAGTTGGGTTGGTGCTTCAACATCTTTATGAGTTAAAGGAATATAGGCTGCCTGACCACTTGCAACTGCAAAAGATACGCCCACTATTTCTGCCTGCATATAATCCAGCGATGTAGTTTCTGTATCAAATGCAATGAGCTCAGCCTGTTGTAATTGTTTTTCCCATAAGTGAAATGTTTCCCAGTCTGTAATCGTACTATAGTCACCTTTTTGATTAATCTGATGACTGTCGGCAAGCTCAGTTTGAGCATTATCATCGCCCAGCAAATCCTGCTGTGTTCCGGCAAATTCTTGCGTCAATAATTGTGATAACCAGGTTTTAAATTCCAGCTCACCATAAAGCGCTTTTAGTTTTTCTGAATCCTGCTCACTCAGACAAAGCTGTTCAACCGTTTCAGGCATCTCCACATCAAGTTTGATGGTAACCAGTTGATAAGATAATTGTAACTGCTCCAGAGAAGCACGCAGATTTTCACCCACCTTACCTTTAAATTGTTCGGCATGTTCAATAATATTAGCCACACTGTCATATTCATCCAGCCATTTAACAGCGGTTTTGGGCCCCACTTTAGCCACACCGGGAATATTATCAGAGGTATCACCAATTAAGGCCAGGTAGTCTTTTATCTGCTCAGGTGTCACTCCAAATTTTTTCTTAACACCCTCAATATTCATAACCTGGTTTTTCATGGTATCCACTAAAGACACCTGTTCATTAACCAACTGAGCCATGTCCTTATCGCCAGTTGAAATAATCACATCCAGACCATTTTGTGCAGCCTGCACGGCTAAAGTACCTATGACGTCATCTGCCTCCACACCGGGTATGGCAATCAGAGGAAATCCCATAGCCCGTATTACTTCATGAAGCGGCTCTATTTGACAGCGTAAGTCATCCGGCATGGATTCCCTGTTTGCCTTGTATTCAGGAAACATATCATCACGAAAGGTTT
Source organism: gamma proteobacterium symbiont of Bathyaustriella thionipta (assembly GCA_025656775.1). Taxonomy (GTDB): domain Bacteria; phylum Pseudomonadota; class Gammaproteobacteria; order GRL18; family GRL18; genus GRL18. The sequence goes on along the minus strand of JAHXHI010000402.1, from coordinate 1,007 downwards.
TACCCTTGGCATCAAAGATCATGGCAACTCGTTGTGTCGGATAATCATTACGCAAGCGTTTAAGCATATTAACCACACCGTAAACCGCCCCGGTAGGCATCCCCTTGGAATTATTCAAACCGGGCATGGCATGAAAAGCACGATAAAGATAGGATGAACCATCCACCAGCACGAGTTGTTTGTCTGAAACGCTGTGTTCATTTGTCTTTGCAATGCCGGGCATCATTTAAAACCTTGTGAGTTATTATTTTGGATGGAGGGAATTATACTGCGGAATGAAGTAGTTAGTAAATCAGTGCTTCGTGTATGATAACATAAGAAATCATAAAATTGCGATCTTTAAATTTAATACGCTTAAATCAACCCTTAAACGCATGCTTTGAATTAAGATAATCCAGCTCCTGCTGTGTACTTTGACGCTTTAAAATACGATTACGATGAGGAAATCGACCAAACTGTTGAATAATATCTCTATGGTGTCTGGAAAATCTTATATTAGCATCCAGCTCTGCCTGTTCAAATAAGTGCACACAAAGCGCCTGATCGTCCAGGTTTTCACTATGCATCAGAGGCATATATAAAAAAGACAGTCTGTTTTTGGCCAATTTTGCATCCAGCCCCTTATCAATAGCCTGACGAGAAACTTGTACAGCCAGCTGTTCTGTCTGAAAACTTTTGGCCTGATTACGAAACATATTTAAAGGAAATTGATCCAGAATAATCACCAGAGCTAACGCACCTTCTGCCGTTTCTGCCCAATGATTTAATGCGCCGGCAGCCGCCGTTACCCATAACGCTTCAAACTTGTCTCTTATTTCATTATCAAGTTCAGGAGTTGACTGAAACCAGTGTTTTTTAATCCGCTCACCATACCAAAAATCAATAATCATTTCTGCTGTAATAGTCATTTGTTATCTATTTTGTAACTATTCAGCATAAATTTAAAAAAAATTGAAAAAAAAAGCTTGACAGAAAAGTTATGTAATTTATTAAAACCGACATGTCTA